>NZ_SMNT01000055.1 GCF_004348265.1 Methylobacterium segetis | reverse complement strand
CCCCGCAGGCCACGGCCGAGCCGGTGCGCCGCGGCGGCGCGGGCTTCGGCTCGCTCCTCGCCGCCAGCCTGCTCGGCGGCGTGATCGGCGCCGGCCTCCTGCTCGCGGTCGAGCAATCGGGCGTGATCCCGAACCGCGGCGCCCAGCAGCAGAATGCCGCCCTCGACCAGCGCCTCGCCGGGCTCGCCCCCCGCGACGCGATCGCCGGCCTGGAGAAGCGCGTCGCGGCGAACGAGGCCGCGCTGAAGCCGCTGCCGGAGGCCGTGCGCAGCGCGGAGGCCCAGGCCAGGCAGGCCCTCGACAAGGCGGGGGCGGCCCCGGCCGCGCCCGGTGCGGAGGGGGCGCCCGCCGCCTCGACGGCCGCGCCGGCCGACCTGATCGCCCGGCTCGACAGCCTCGACCAGCGCGTCTCGGCCCTGCAGGAGGAGCCCGGCCGTGAGCAGCCGGGGGACGCGAAGCTGACGACGCAGCCGGCGGGAGACGGCAACCAGAAGGTCGCCGCCCTCGACGCCCGCCTGAAAGCCCTCGAGGACAGGCCCGAGGCGAAGCCGGCGGGCAACGACCTCGCGCCCAAGCTCGCCGCGCTGCAGGCGGACGTCGAGTCGCGCATCAAGGCGAATGCGGAGGCCGACCAGGCCATCAGCCAGCGCCTCGACGGGCTCCAGCAGGCCCTCGACTCCCGCGTCAAGGCGGCGACCGAGGCCGTGCAAACCGCGACCCAGGCGGCCCAGCAGGCGGCCGAGGCCGGCAAGGTGCAGGCCCAGGAGACCGCCAAGGGCCTGGAGCGCCAGCTCCAGGAGCAGCAGGACCGGCTCGCCGCTCTCGACAAGGCGGTCGCGCAGCGCGCCGAGGCCACCACCGTGCAGGCGGCCCTGCGCGTCGTCACCGCCGACCGGATCGCCACCGCCCTCAATACCGGCGCGCCCTACGCCGAGCCCCTCGGCGTGCTGCGCAAGCTCGGGGCGGGGGATGCGAGCCGCCTCGACGCGCTCGGCCCCTTCGCCGAGGGCGGCGCCCCGAGCGCGGCCGAACTCGCCGCCGAGTTCCGGCCGATCGCCCAGAAGATCGCGGCGAGCCGCCGTTCGGCCGAGGCGAGGGACGTGGCGGAGACGGGCGACCTGAAGCAGCGCTTCCTCAGCATGGCGGATTCGATCATCCAGGTCCGGAAGGTCGATGCCCCCCCGGCCGAGGCGGCAGGGGGCGACCCCGCCGCCAAGGTCCAGGCCGCCCTCGACCGGGGCGCGCTGCGCGAGGCCGCCCAGGCCTTCGACGCGATGCCCGAGGATGCGCGCGCCCAGGCCGGCGGGTTCGGCCCGAAGCTGAAGGCCCGGGCCGCCGCCGCGCAGGGAGCGCAGGCGCTCCTCTCGGACGCCTTCAAGAGCCTTCCGGCCCCGGCTCCCCAGGCCGCCCCGCCCGAGGCCGGCCGCTGAGGCGCTGCCCCGATCGATCCATGAGGCCGGCTTGCGCCGGCCTCGCCCGTGTTTCACGCGTTGACGAGCCTCTCGCAGGCGCCTGACAGGAGTTCCCGATCCCATGTGGCGCGCCCTCGCCTTCCTGGCCCTGCTAGCCCTCGCCGCCTTCGGGGCGGTCTGGATCGCCGACAGGCCCGGCACGGTCACCATCGTCTGGAACGGCTACGAGGTGGCCACCAGCCTCGCCATCGCCCTCGTCGGCGTGCTGGTCGCCGCCCTGGTGATCGGCTTCATCTGGGCCATCGTGCGGGGCGTGATCGGCCTGCCGGGCTCGATCGTGCGCGGCTCGCGGGAGCGGCGCCGGGCCAAGGGCTTCACGGCGCTCTCCCGCGGCATGGTCGCGGTCGGCTCCGGCGACCCGCTGGCCGCCCGCCGCCATGCGGGCGACGCCGAGCGCCTCCTCGGCGCCGAGCCCCTGGCGCTGCTCCTGAAGGCCCAGGCCGCCCAGATCTCGGGCGACCGGGAGGCCGCCGAGCAGGCCTTCCAGCGCATGGCGAACGACCCCGAGACGCGGGTGCTCGGCCTGCGCGGCCTGTTCGTCGAGGCCCGCCGCCGCGAGGACGAGACGGCCGCGCGCGCCTACGCCACCGAGGCCGCCCGCCTCGCGCCGAGCGTCACCTGGGCGAACGAGGCCGTGCTGGAGGCGCAATGCGCGGACGGCGACTGGGCGGGTGCTCAGGAGACCGTGGAGCGCCGCGCCTCGCTCGGGCTGATCGAGAAGGGCTCGGCCCGCCGCCAGCGCGCCGTGCTGCTCACGGCCTCCGCCCAGACCCGCGAGGCGGGCGAGCCCGAGATCGCCACCGATCGGGCGCTGAGGGCCGTCAAGCTCGCGCCCGACCTCGTGCCGGCCGCCGCCATCGCGGGGCGGCTCCTCGCCCGCACCGGCGACCTGCGCAAGGCCGCCAAGATCGTCGAGGCCGCCTGGAAGGCGAACCCGCACCCGGACCTCGCCAAGGTCTATCTCAACCTGCGCACGGGCGATTCCGTGCGCGACCGGCTGGCCCGCGCCGAGACGCTCGCCAAGCTCTCCTCCTGGCACCCCGAGGCGCGGCTCGCGCTGGCCCAGACCGCCTACGAAGCGCGGGAATTCGGGCAGGCCCGCGAGGCGCTGCAGCCGCTCCTCAACGACCGCCCGACCGTGCGCGCCTGCCTGACGATGGCGCGCATCGAGGAGGCCGAGCACGGGGCGGGCTCCGGCCGCGCCCGCGAATGGCTGGCCCGGGCCGCGCACGCCCCGCGCGACCCGCTCTGGATCGCGGACGGCATCGCCTCCGAGACCTGGGCGCCGGTCTCCCCGGTGAGCGGGCGCCTCGACGCCTTCGAGTGGAAGGCGCCGACCGAGCTGCTGGCCGGCCCCGGCAGGGGCGATCCCGCGGGCGAGTTCAGGGAGGACGTGACCGGGGATCTCGACGACCGCGGCGAGAGCCGCCCGGCCGCCCCGCTCGCCACCGCCGCGCCCGCCGCGACGACGGGCGCATCCGCGGCGCCGGCGGCCGAGGCCGCGAAGCCCGCCGCCGCGGCACGGCCCGAGACCGCCGCCCCGCTCGCGGCCGGCACCGCGACCCCCGTCGTGCTGCCTCTGCCGCGCACGCCGGACGATCCGGCTGCCGGCCCCGAGGAGGCGGAGGCGAAGGCCCGCCGGTTCGGCTGACGCCGGGCCGCCCCGGCGCGGGCCCGGCGGATTCACGAAAGCGGCGCGACGCTGGCGCCTCGAGCGCGGGTCCCGTCTCGTTCGAGAGAGGGACAGGGTGAGGGGTTCGACCTCTCCCGGACGGGGGGGAGGCCGGGCTTCTGTGACGAGACGGGCTGGCGCAGGGCGGGACGCCGCCCCGCGCACCCGCTTAAAGGTCGATTCACGCAACGCGCTTAGCCTTCGGTTACTCTAGTTCCGCGTACCCGAAGTGCCATGCCCTCATCCGCCGACGATGCGCCGGACCTGTCCGGGCTCATCGAACTGTCGCGCATCGAGCATCTCGACCTCAAACCCGTGGTCCTGCGGGTGCAGACGGACCTGTTCCTGCAGGCGGCGCGGCGGGACCGGGCGGCGACTGAGGCGTTTTCGTCGCTGGCCTGCGGGCTGATCCCCACCGTCGACGACGACACGGCCGCCATCGTCGCGCGCAAGCTCGCCCCCTTTCCCGAGACGCCGGAGCCGGTGCTCCTCAGCCTCGCCCGCCGCGGCGGCGCGGTGCGGGACATCGTCGTGGCGCGGGTGCCGCGCCTGACCACGCCGCTGATCGAGGCGGCGGAGGCGGACGGGACCGACATGGGGCCGGCACTCGCCGCCCGCACCGACCTCGGCCGCGCCACCGCCACCGATCTCGCGGGGCGCGCCGACCCCGCCGTCGACCTCGCCCTGGCGCGGAACATCGGCACCCCACTCTCTGGCGAGGCCCTGACGCGGCTCCTGGTGCGGGCGCGCAAGAATCCGGACCTCGCCGCCGCGCTCCTCGCCCGGCCCGACCTCGCCCCCGCCGAGGTGGCGCCGCTCTACCTGCACGCGGATGCGGAGCGCCGGGAGGCGATCGCCGCTTCGGTCGCGGCCACCGCCGCCCTGCGCCCATGCCCGCCGCCGCCCCGCGAGGCCGGGGCCATCCTGACCGGGTTGTCCGCGAGCCACGATGTCGGCGGGTTCGTGGCCGCCCTCGGCGACATCCTCGGCCTGCCCAAGGCCTTCCTCTCGGCCGCCCCCGACCCGGCGAGCCGCTACGACCTGCTGACGCTGGCGCTGCGCGCGGCGGACCTCCACGAGGAGGAGGCGGTCTACGTCTTCCTGACGCTGAACGAGACGGTCGCCCGCTCGGCCGAGCGCGTCTTCGAGCTGGTGCGCCTGTTCCGCACGATCCCGCGCGCCGCCGCCCGCGACCTCCTCTCGGACATCCTCGACGCGCCGCTGAAGGAGCGGGCCGCCGCGCCCGACGCCCACCGGCCCTACCACGCGCCGGAGACGGGCAAGGTCCGCCCCGCCGCCGAGCGCGCGCCGCTGCGCCCTGCCCTGCCGGGCCGGGTGCGCAAGACGTCGTGAGGGCCTAGCCCCGCACGATCGCGCGCAGGAAATAGACGAGACCGGTGAAGACGAGCAGGCTCGCGGCGTAGAAGGCCACGAACCAGAGGAGCCGCCACGCCTTCCCCCTCGGCGGGGCCGCGCTCAATGCCCGTAGCCGCCGGACTGGATGTCCTCGGCGACCTTCCCGCGGAAGACCCAGTAGGCGTAGGCCGTGTAGGCCAGCGTCAGCGGCATCACCACCGAGTAGCCGATCAGGGCGAATTGCAGGGCGCTCACCGCGTTCGCCGCCTGCCAGATCGTCATCTTCGGAGGCACGATGTAGGGGAACAGGCTGATCGCGAGCCCGAGGAAACCGAGCAGGAACAGGGCGATGGTGAGGAGGAAGGGCGCGATGTCCCGGCCCTCGTCGAGGGTCCGGTAGATGCGCCAGCAGACGAAGGCCGTCACCAGGGGCACAGGCGCCACGTAGAGCACGTTCGGCCAGGAGAACCAGCGCCACTGGATCTCGAGGCCGAGGAAGGGCACCCAGGCGGAGACGATCGCCATCGACAGGATGGTGCCGGCCAGGAACTGCTTGCTCTTGCGGCGCGACCAGATCTCGAGCTCGCCCGAGGTCTTCATCACGCACCACGTGGCGCCGAGGAGCCCGTAGCCGCAGACGAGGCCGATCCCCGTCATCACGCTGAAGGGGGTGAGCCAGTCGAAGGTGCCGCCCGCGTAGCCGCGCCCCTCGATGTGGAAGCCCTGGACGAAGGCGCCGAGCACCATGCCCTGCGCGAAGGTCGCGACGAGCGAGCCGTAATGGAAGGCGTAGTCCCAGATCGGCTGCGACTTCTCGGCCTTGAAGCGGAACTCGAAGGCGACGCCCCGGAAGATCAGGGCGATCAGCATCAGGATCAGCGGCAGGTAGAGCGCGGGCAGGAGGATGGCGTAGGCGACGCTGAAGACCGCGAACAGGCCGCCGCCGCCGAGCACCAGCCAGGTCTCGTTGCCGTCCCAGATGGGAGCGACCGAGAGCATCATCCGGTCCCGCCAATTGCCCCGCTCGGCCGCGGTGAACAGGATGCCGACGCCGAGATCGAACCCGTCGATGACCACGTACATGGCGACCGCGAGCGCGAGCAGGGCCGACCAGACCAGGGGCAGCCAGAAGGCCGCGCCCTCGTACTCCATGCCGAACCCGAACATGCCGACCTCGCCCCGCTCTCGTATCCGCCCCGGAGCAACCCTACACGCGGGGGGTCGGATCCGCCAAGATGTCGGATCCGCCAATGTCCCGGATCCGCGAAGATGCCGGCTTCGCCAAGATGCCCGGTTCGTGGGGGGGGCCTCAGCGCGCCTCCGCGCCGCGCCAGGACGGGCGCCGGTCGGCCTCGGCCAGGGTGTCGTGCGAGGGCGGCACCGAGAGGCGGCGCGTCAACTCGGCGAGGCCCTCGCGGGCGATGCGCTCGCGGGCCTCGGGCGGCAGGGCGTTGAAGGCGGCGGGCAGCGCCTCGGAGAGGGCGGGCACGGAGCCGGCGAGCGTCGGGGGCGCGGGCAGCGCGGGGGGCGAGCCGTCCTTGCGCAGGGCGAAGTAGGAGAGCGTGCCGATCACCAGCGCGGCGCGCAGAAGGAACGACATGGCAGCGGCATCCTCGCCCGGCCGCGGAGGCGGCCCGTCCGCGCCCGAGCCTCGCCGGGATTGGTGAAGCGGGCCTCAAGGCGGCGGGGAAATCCCGCCTCATGGTGAACGGAGCCGGCCGGCCCCGTTTCGGGCCGGCGCCGCGGCCGGGGCGGTTACCTTACGGAAAGCATCCGCAAAAAAACGACGGGTGTCCCGCAACACTCGCTTAAGCCGCCTCTGCGAACGTCAGGCTCAGTCGTGTGAAGTCGAGCGAAGGGGCGCGGAAAGGCCGGGAAGGCTATACCGCGCTGCGCGTGCCTGTATTGCGTATCCACACAGCCTTGACCACGCTCGTCGACGCGCGCCTCGCCGGCCTCGTCCACGAGTCGGTGATCGACGATCCCGGCGTGCGCTTCCGGCACGAGCGGTTCCTCGTCTCCCGGCTCGCCACCGGCGCGGTGATGATGGCGGCGCTGCCGCCCTACCTGCTCTGGCGCGGCGTGCCCTCGGGCATCGAGACGCTGGCCATCGCGAGCCTGTTCCTGCCTCTCTTCGCCGCCCTCCTCCTGTCGCGCACAGGCTCGCTCTGGAGCGCGCACGCTCTCTCCTCCGCCGGGCTGACCGGCCTCGTCGTCTGCGTGGCCGGCATGACCGGCGGCGCGAACTCGGCGGCCGCGATCTGGCTCGTGGCGATCCCGCTGGAGGCGGTCGTGTCCGGCTCGCGCCGGGCGACGGCGGCGGCCGCGTTCATCGCGATGCTCGGCGCCATCGCCGTCGCCTGCGGCGGCGCCTGGATCGCGGGGGCGCCCACGGTCGGCTGGTCGGCCGAGATCGCGATGCCCGTCTTCGCCATCACCGCGATCGGCCACGTGGCGGCGCAGGCGCTGGAGCACATGCGCAACGAGGGCAAGTGGCGGGCGCGGATGCGCGACAACGAGGCCCGGGACCGGATGCTGCTCTCGGCGATCGACGACCTCGTGACCTGGCACGATTGCAACGGCCGCGTGCTGGAGGCGAGCGCCTCGGCGTCGCGCTTCGTCGGCGCCGACGCCCTGCGCCTGCGCGGCCACGGCCTGCTCGACCGGGTCCACGTCGCCGACCGGCCGGCCTTCCTGCAGGCGATCAGCGACGTGGCCGCGCTCGGCCGGCCCGCGACCGTGCCCTTCCGCCTGCACCTCGAACCCGGCGCCGCCCGCGAGGACGGGGCCCGCATCATCCACGCCGAGATGCGCGCCCACCGCATCGCGAGCGAGGAGCCCGGCCTCCCGCCGACCGTGGTCGCCGTGACCCGCGACGTCTCCGAGCACCGCCGCCACGCCGCCGAGTTGGAGCGCGCCCGCGCCGAGGCCGAGCGCGCCGACGCGGTGAAGAGCCGCTTCCTCGCCAATGTCAGCCACGAGCTGCGCACGCCGCTCAACGCCATCATCGGCTTCTCCGAGGTGCTCGCCGGCGAGGGCGCGGTGACGCTCGGGCCGGAGCGGGCGCGCGAATATGCCGGCATCATCGGCGCTTCCGGCCAGCACCTCCTCGACGTCGTCAACACCCTGCTCGACATGAGCCGCATCCAGAGTGGCAATTTCGACTACCAGCCCGAGACGATCGACGCGGCCGCCCTCCTGCGGACCTGCTGCGACCTGATGCAACTCCGGGCCGACGCGGCGGGCGTGACGCTCGTGCGCAGCGGCTCCGCGCAGGCCGTCGAGATCACCGCCGACCCCCGCGCCTGCCGCCAGATGATGATCAACCTGATCTCGAACGCCGTGAAGTTCACGGGCTCCGGCGGCCGGGTCGAGGTGGGCCTGCGCCCCGTCGGCCAGCAGCTCCAGGTCGTCGTCGCCGACACCGGGATCGGCATCCGCGAGACGGACCTGCCGCATCTCGGCACGCCCTTCTTCCAGGCGGGCGGCGGCTACAAGCGCGCCCACGAGGGCACGGGCCTCGGCCTCTCCGTGGTGCAGGGCCTCGTCGGCCTGCACGGCGGCACCATCGCCATCGAGAGCGCCGAGGGCGAGGGCACCACCATCACGGTGACGCTGCCGCGCGATTGCCGCCGCGGCAATCCGGGTGGGGCGCCCGCGCCGATCACCACCGCCGTGCGCCGTCTGGCGCCGGCGCCCGCGCGGGCCGAGCCCGCCCTGGTGCGGCTCCCGCTCGGCCTGTTCGATGCCGGGCCGGCGCCCGCCGAGGCGATCGGGCTTCCCGAGGCGGTCGGCCGGGTGGCTCCCCCGCTGCGGCGGGCGGGATGAGCGGCGGCATGCGAGGGGAGCACGGGATGCGCGACAGCCAGAGGCCGCGGGACCCCCGCGAGATCACCGTGGCCGGAGAGGGCCGCCCCGCGGCCGGCGCGCGCCGCCGCGCCGCCGACCGGCCGCCGCCCGGCGAGATGCGCGCCGCGCTCACCGCCTTCGCCCGCGGCGTCGGCTCGGCCTGCCGGCGGCATCCCGGCGAGATGGCCGGATCGCTCCTGGCGGTCGCCGCCGCGGGCTATGTCGCGGTGAACGCGCTCGGCCTGCAGCAGGGCCGCCACCCGGCGCCGATCCTGCCGAAGGTCGCAGCCCGAGCGGAGCCCCCCGTGAAGAAGGCGGCAGCCGCCGAGCGGCCGGCCCCGGACAAGGCTTCGGCCGCGGCCGAGGGAGCCCGGGAGGCGCCGCGACCCGCCAGGGCCGCCGAGGCTCCGCAAAAGCGCGACGCGATCGGCGACCTGATCCGCTCGGACGAGACCACCGCCTCCGTGACGCCGAAGGCCGACGCCAAGGCGGACACCCGGACGGACGTGAAGGCGGACCGCTCGGTCATGCAGGCGCAGCGCGCCCTCCTGAAGCTCGGCTACGGCCCGCTGAAGGCGGACGGGATGATGGGCGCCAATACCCGCGCCGCGATCGAGAAGTTCGAGCGCGACCGCAAGCTGCCGGTGAAGGGCGAGGCCGCGGGCCGCACCCTGCGCGAGCTCGCCGCGCGATCCGGCCTGCCGCCGGGCTGAACCCTCCGCGGACGGTTGCCAGGCGCCGCCGTCTCGCGCATGCGGAAGGCTCCCGCCGACCCGCTCCGCGAGACCGCCATGCCGCGCCTGCGCTCCGATTTCTTCGTCTCGGCCCAGATCCGGCGCCTCGACGTCGCGGGCATCCCGGCGGTTCTGCGCCGCCGCGGCGCGGCCGAGGCCGGGGCGATCTTCGTGAAGGTCGACCGGCTCGACGGCACCGCTGACCTCTCCGGGCCGGCGCCCCAGGCGCTCTTCGACGCCGAGACCTCGGGGGACCGGCGCTTCGCGCAGCTGCTGGCGGGCGCAGAGCCCCTCGCCGTCGAGGAGCGCCTCGCCAGGGAGGCCCGCTTCGACGACGACCTCTGGATCGTCGAGATCGACGACCGGCAAGGCCGGCATTTTCTGGATCTGGCGGAGTGAGCCCGGGCCAGACCTCCGCGATCGGGCAGGCGCGTCGGAGATCGGGGCCGGTCCCTTCGGGAGCGCAGGAACCCGGCGCGATCTCATCGCCCGAGGTGCGTCACCCCCACAATTCCGCCTCCGGCGGGTGGATCGTGCTGCCCTCGAAGAGCAGGCCCGGCTCCCGGTCGCGGGCGAGCAGCAGGGGGCCGTCGAGGTCGACATACGCGGCGTGGTGGGCGAGCAGCATGGCCGGCGCCATGGCGAGCGAGGTGCCGACCATGCAGCCGACCATCAGGGAGAGGCCGCGCGCGCGGGCCTCGTGGGCGAGCATCACGGCCTCGGTCAGCCCGCCCGTCTTGTCGAGCTTGATGTTGATGGCGTCGTAGCGCTCGGCCACCGCGTCGAGGCCGGCCCGGTCGTGCAGGCTCTCGTCGGCGCAGATCGGGATGGGGCGCGGGATGCGGGCTAGGAGGTCGTCCTCACCCGCCGGCAGGGGCTGCTCGATCAGGCCGATTCCCGCCTCGACGCAGGCCGCGAGGTTCGCCGCGATCGTCGACTCGCGCCACGCCTCGTTGGCATCGACGATGAGGCGGGCTTCCGGCGCGCCGCGGCGCACGGCGGCGATCCGCTCCGGGTCGCCCTCGCCGCCGAGCTTCACCTTGAGGAGGGGGCGGTGCGCCGCGGCGCGGGCGGCCGCCTCCATGCTCTCCGGGCTGCCGAGGCTCAGCGTGTAGGCGGTGGTGGCAGGGCCGGGCGCCGAGAGGCCCGCGATCTCCCAGGCCGGGCGCCCGGCGAGCTTCGCCTCGAGGTCGAACAGGGCGCAGTCGAGGGCGTTGCGCGCCGCGCCCGCCGGCATCCGTTCGAGGAGGTCCGTGCGGGTGAGGCCGGAGGCCACCGCCTCGGCCTGCGCGCCGATCAGGTCGGCGACGCTCTCGACGCTCTCGCCGTAGCGGGCATAGGGGACGCACTCGCCGCGTCCGGCCAGCGTCCGCCCGCCCTCCTCGCAGGCGATGCTCGCCACCACCACCACGGCCTCGGTGCGGCTGCCGCGGGCGATAGTGAAGGCGCCCGCGATCGGGAAGCGCTCGACGGCGACGGAGAGGTGGCGGCTCACGCGGTCGCTCCTGCGGCGGAAAATTCGGCGACCAGACGGTCGACGAGGCTGTCGACACCGAAGCGCACCGGGTCCGTCGCCGGCAGATCGTGCTCGGCCGCGATCGCCTCCAAGATGCGGCGCGCCTCGTCCTCGGGCAGGGCCTGCGTGTTCACGGCGATGCCGACCGGGCGGATGCCGGGATTCGTCAGCCGGCCGAGCCGGATCGTCAGGTCGATCACCTCGATGATCGCCGGCAGCGGGTGCTCGACGCCGCGCATCTTGGTGCGCGTCGGCTCGTGGCAGACCACGAAGGCGTCGGGTTGCGCCCCGTGCAGCAGCCCCAGGCTGACGCCGGCGAAGGAGGGGTGGAACAGGGAGCCCTGCCCCTCGATCAGGTCCCAATGGTCCGGGTCGGCGGCGGGCGCAATCCACTCAACGGCGCCCGAGATGAAATCGGCCACCACGGCGTCGATCGCCGCGCCGCGGCCCGAGATGAAGACGCCGGTCTGACCCGTGGCGCGAAAATCCGCGTCGAGGCCGCGCGCGCGCATGCCGCGCTCCAGCGCCAGCACCGTGTACTTCTTCCCCACCGAGCAATCGGTGCCGACGGTGAGCAGGCGCCGGCCCGGCCGCTTCGTGCCCTTGCCGGTGGCGAAGGTCTCGGTGGTGTGGCGGACGTCGTGGAGCCGGCGCCCGTGGGCCTTGGCCGCCTCCGCGATGGCGGGGACGGAGCCGAGGCGCACGTGCAGGCCGCTCGCCACGTCGAGGCCGGCCTCGAGCGCCGCGACGATCTCGGCTACCCAATGGTCGGGCAGGGTTCCGCCCGCGTTGACGACGCCGATCACCATCGTGCGGCAGCCGCGCTCCACCGCCTCGGCGAGCGTCAGGTCGGGAATGCCGAGATCGGCCGCGCAGCCGGGCAGGCGCAGCTGCCCGACGCACCAGTCGGGGCGCCAGTCGACGATGCCGTAGGCGGTCTTGGCGGCGAGGCGGTCCGGCACGTCGCCGAGGAACATCAGGTAGGGGGTGTCGATCTGCATCGGTCTCGCTCGCCCGAGGACGCCCGCTTCGGGGTCCCCGCCTCTATGCGGGATCGCGGGCGCGAAGGCCAATGCAGGTTGCCGGCCAGGGGCTTCGGATTCCCCGCCCGCGCCCGAAATCGCGCGCGCCGAAATCGCGCCTTCGGCTTGAGCCGCGGGCGGCAAGATGGCAATCCGGATCTGCCGAAACGTCCCGGGTCGCGGGCGTCGGTGGAGGGCACATCCCCGCATGAAGATGTACGGCAACTGGCGCTCGGCCGCGGCCTTCCGGGTGCGGATCGCGCTCAACCTCAAGGGCATCCCCTACGAGGAGACCTTCATCGACCTCGACGCGGGCGACCAGCACGCGCCGGATTTCCGCCGGATCAATCCCCAGGGGGCGGTCCCCGCCCTGTTCGACGGCGAGGGGCCGCCGCTGACGCAGTCGCTCGCGATCCTCGACTATCTGGAGGAGACGCATCCCGCGGTGCCGCTGCTCCCGGAGGATCCGCGGGCCCGTGCCCGGGCGCGCTCGCTCGCGCAGGTCGTCGCCTGCGACACCCACCCGCTCTACGTGCCGCGGGTGCGCAATTACCTGATGCAGGCCTACGACCTGCCGAAGGAGCGGATGATGGGCTTCGTGCGCCACGCCTTCGAGACGGGGCTGACGGTGCTGGAAACCCGCCTCTCCACGGAGGACGGCACCGGGCGCTACTGTCAGGGCGACCGGGTTAGCCACGCCGACCTCTGCCTCGTGAGCCTCTGGGTCGGCACCGGCATCTTCGGCGTCGCGCAGGAGCCCTACCCGACGGTGCGGCGCATCGCCGAGACCTGCCTCGCGGAGGAGGCCTTCGCCAAGGCCCACCCGCTGCGCCAGCCGGGCGCGCCGGCCTGAGGCGCGACGCGGGACCGGATTGGAATTTTTCTCAAACTCGTGCCTAGGCTGGCATCGGCCTCGCATCGCGGCGCGGCCGCGGATGGACGGGGCGGCCGAGCCTGCCGCACGCTGAAACGGGACGGGAGTGCGTATGGTACCGGGCGAGAACGAGGTTGGCCTTCACCGGATCGTGGTCGTCGGCGGGGGCGCGGCCGGGCTGCAGCTCGCGACGAAGCTCGGCGAGAAGCTCGGGCGCCGCCGCAAGGCGCATGTCACCCTGGTCGACCGGGCGCGGACCCACATCTGGAAGCCGCTCCTGCACGAGGTCGCGGCGGGCAGCCTCGATGTCGGCCACCACGCCGTCGACTACCTGCACCACGCTCACGAGCACCATTTCCGCTACCGGATCGGCGAGATGACCGGGCTCGACCGGGCCAGCCGCACGATCCAGCTCGCGGCGAGCCTCGACGCGGAGGGGCGCGAGGTGACGCCCGTGCGCTCGATCTCCTACGACACGCTGGTGATGGCGGTGGGCTCGACCACCAACGATTTCGGCACGCCGGGGGTGAAGGACCACGCCATCGCCCTCGACACGCAGGAGCAGGCGGTGCGCTTCCAGCAGCGGCTGATCAACGCGATGCTGCGGGCGCACACGCAGACCGGGCCGGTCCGGCCGGGCCAGCTCCACGTCACCGTGATCGGCGCGGGCGCGACGGGCACCGAGCTCGCCGCCGAGCTCCACCGCACCACCCGCCAGGTCGCCTCGACGGGCCTCGACCGGATCGACCCGGCCAAGGACCTCAAGATCACCCTGGTGGAGGCGGCCGAGCGCATCCTGCCCGCGGTGCCCGCCCGGCTCTCGGGCGAGGTGATGGCCCTCCTCGACAAGATCGGCGTCGAGGTGCGCACGAATGCCCGCGTCACCGAGGTGCGGGCGGACGGCGTGCAGCTCGCCGACGGCGGCTTCATCCCCTCCGAACTCGTGGTCTGGGCCGCGGGCGTGAAGGCGCCCCCCTTCCTGAGCGAGATCGGCGGCCTTGAGACGACGCGCACCAACCAGCTCGTGGTGACGCCCACCCTGCAGACGACGCGGGACCCGGACATCTTCGCGATCGGCGACTGCGCCTATCTCGTGGAGCCGGGCACGAACACGCCGATCCCGCCCCGCGCCCAGGCCGCGCACCAGCAGGCGAGCTACCTGATCAAGCAGATCCCCAACAAGATGGCCGGCAAGGCGCTGCCGCCCTTCAAGTACCGGGATTTCGGCTCGCTTGTGTCCCTCGGCGAGTACTCGACGGTCGGCAACCTGATGGGCTTCATCCAGGGGAAGAACATGTTCATCGCCGGGCTGTTTGCCCGGATGATGTACCGCTCGCTCTACAAGATGCACGAGCAGGCGCTGCACGGGACCTGGAAGACCGCCCTCGACGCGCTGGCCCGCGCCCTGACCCGGCGCACCGAGCCGCGGGTGAAGCTGCACTGAGCGCGCTCCTCCCCCCGTTCGTCCTGCCCTATCTGTCGTGAGCGCGCCGGCGCGGACCGGCGCGACCACGAGGAAACGACCATGATCCTGATCAGCGTCCTGTACCCGGGCGGCGCCGGCACGAAGTTCGACATGGACTATTATCTCGGCCACCACATGCCGCTGGTGCGCGAGCGCTGGCGCCCGCTGGGCCTGCACGAGGCGAAGGTGGTGCGCGGCACCGGCACGCCGGACGGCGGCCCCGCCCCCTATCAGGTGATGGCGCTCCTCACCTTCGACTCGGCGGACGCCTTCAAGGCCGCCGTCGACCGGCACGGGGACGAGATCTTCGGCGACATCCCGAAATTCACCGACGTGCAGGCGGTGGTGCAGCTCAACGACTTCCCGGAATAGACGCGGGCATGATCGACATCATCAAGCAGATCCAGGAGCGCAATCCCGCGCTCGGCTCGACCATCATCGTGCTGCGCCCCGATTCCCGGGCGCTCGCCGAGCCGGAGCGGCTGACTCCGGAGGCGGCGGCCTGGATCGCGGAGCGGGCGCCCGGCGCCCGCCTCTCGCGGGAGACGGTCCTGCTCGCGCCCTATCCCGGCGGCGTTCCGGCCGAGCGCACCGTCACGGTGCTCGCCTTCGCGGATTCGACGCATCTCGCCGCCTTCGCGACGGCCTGGACGGCCGACCCGGAGCCGGAGGAGGCGGACGAGGCCGCCCCGGCCTGAGGGACGGGCCGCGGCGCCCCGTCAGGCCGCCGCCTGCAATTCCCGGATCGCGGCGAGCGTCGCCGTCCGCAGGGTCTCCAGGCGGCGCAAGGGCACGACGAGATCGGCCCCCGAACCGGCCGCCGTCTCGATCTCCCGGCAGAGCACGGAGAGGCCCGTGAAGCCGAGGACGCCGGCCGCCGAGACCATGGCGTGGGCGTCGTGGGCGATCTGCGCGCGGTCGGTCTCGCCGGGGCGGAAGCGCTCGCCGAGCTCGCCCGCGAGCAGGGACAGCAACCCCTGGAGGCGCACCGGCCCGATATTCTCCTCCAGGGTGGCGAGCGCGGTCCGATCGATCGCCGCCGCCGCCCCGTCGTCGCCGCGCCCGGGGCCGGACCAGCGCGCGATCGTCGCGAACAGGTCGGCGCGCCGGAACGGCTTGCCGACATGATCGTCCATGCCGGCCTCGCGCAGGGCGGCGATCTGCTGGGGCAGGACGTTGGCCGTCATCGCCACGATCGGCACGCCGCGGGCCGGCGAGGCCAGGGACCGGATCCGCCGCGTCGCGGCGAGGCCGTCCATGCCCGGCATCTGCACGTCCATCAGGACGAGATCGTAGCCCGTCCCCGCCTCGGCCTCCCGCTCGACCGCGGCGACCGCCTCCGCGCCGTCGCCGGCCACGTCGACACGGAAGCCCTGCGCCTCGAGCACGGAGCGGGCGAGTTCCTGGTTGATGAGCACGTCCTCCACGAGGAGGATGCGCAGGGGCACCCCCTCGCGCGCCGGCGCGACCGGCCCGGACAGGGCCGGCGCCTCCGCGGGTCGCGCCTCGCCGCGGGGCAGGCTGAGGGTGAACCAGAAGGTGGAGCCCGCGCCCTCGCGGCTCTCGACGCCGATCTCCCCGCCCATCAGGGTCAGGAGGTGGCGGCAGATGGCGAGGCCGAGGCCGGTGCCGCCGAAGCGCCGGCTGATCGAGCCGTCGACCTGGCTGAAACGCTTGAAGAGGCGCTTCTGGTGCTCGGGCGCGATGCCGATGCCCGTATCCGTCACCTCGAAGCGCATGCGCTCGCCCGCCGGCCCGATGCCGCAATGGCGGACGTTGAGGGCGACAGAGCCGGACGGCGTGAACTTCACGGCGTTGTTGAGGAGATTGAGCAGGACCTGCCGGAGGCGCTGCGCATCGCCGACGACGTAGTGCGGCAGGGCGGCATCGAAATGGGCCTCGATCCGGAGCCCGCTCTTGAGGGCGCTCCCGCGCACGATCGCGACCGTGCTGTCGATGAGCGGCAGCAGGGCGAAGGGCACGGGGTCGAGGCTGAGCTGGCCGGCCTCGATCTTCGAGAAGTCGAGGATGTCGTTGACGATGGTGAGGAGCGCGGTGCCCGAATCCTGCACGAGCTCCAGGCGGCGGCGGCCCTCGGGGCCGAGATTCGGCTCGTCGAGGAGGAGGTCGGCGTAGCCGATGATGCCGTTCAGAGGCGTGCGGATCTCGTGGCTCATCGCGGCGAGGAACTCGCTCTTGGCCGCGCTCGCCCGCTCCGCCTCCTCGGTCGCGGCGCGCAGGGCCGCCTCCGCGCTCTTGCGCTCGGTGATGTCGAGATGGAGCCCGACCATCCGGTAGGGCTGGTCGTCGGCGCCGAACAGGGTGCGGCCCCGTGCGTAGATCCAGCGCTCGCCGACGCGGAACTCGGTGGCGTAGGTCGTGCGGGTATCGATCGCGCGGCGCACCGCCTCCCAGGCCCCCGGCGCGTCCTCCGGGTGCAGCAGCGCCGTCCATTCCGCCGTGGTGATGCCGCGCGTCTCCCAAGCCTCGGGCAGGCCGTACATGCGCAGGCTCTCCGGCGACAGGAGGCTGAGACCGCTGCGCATGTCGAAGTCCCAGGTGCCGGCATCGGCCGCCTCGAGGCCGATGTGGAGGAGGTCGCGCGCCTCCTCCTCGGCGATCCGGGCGGTGACGATGTCGTCGATGTCCAGCGCCGTGCCGAGCCACTCGACCGCGCCCCCCTCCTCGCCCGGGTGGTGCACGGGCGTCATCGCGAGCTTGTGCCAGCGATAGGCGCCGTCGTGCCGGCGCAGGCGCCACTGCCCCGAGAACCCCTCCCCCGTCGTGACGGCGCGGCGCCAGGCCGCCTCCATGGCGGACGCGTCCTCCGGATGGTTGCGGGCGATGCGCGCCGCACGGGCCGTGCCGAGCGGGCCGTAATAGGCCTCGAAGCAGGGATTCGCGTAGGTCGCCTCCCCGTCCGCCGAGCGCATGGTCCAGACGAGGAGCGGCAGCGTGTCGGCGAGGCTGCGGTAGCGGATGTCGCTGCGGCGCAGCTCGGCCTCCGCCCGGCGGCGCTCCGTCACGTCGATCAGGATGCCGAACAGGCTCTCGGGCTGTCCCCGCCCGTCGCGGCGGCAGGTGCCGCGGACGATCACGTTGCGGTAGGTCCCGTCGGTCCGCAGGATTCGCGCCTCGAACTCGAAATCGGCGCCCCCCGCGATGGCGTCGCCGGCGAGGGCGACGAGACCGGCGCGCTCGTCGGGGTGGTAGAGTTCCGAGAAGACCGAGAGATGGGGGGGCGCGCTGCCCGGGTCACGGCCCGTGATGCGGTAGAGCCCCTCCGACCAGACGGGCTGCCCATCGGCGAGGTCGACCCGCCAATGGCCGACATGGGCGAGCTGCTCGGCCATCGTCAGCAGCCGGTTCGCGTTGGCCTGCACCCCCTCGCGCCGCGCGATCTCGGCGGCCTGCTCGGTGATGGTGGCCTCGTGGGCGATGCGGGCCTCGACCTCGGTGCGGTGCCGGACGTTGGCCCGGTGCAGGCGCAGATGCGCGACCACGATGCAGGCGAGGTCGGCGAGCGCTGCCGCGTCGGCCTCCGAGAAGGCGCGGGGCTCCACGTCGATGAGGCAGAGGGCTCCGACCCGGATGCCGTCCGCGAGGATCAGCGGCGCGCCGGCGTAGAAGCCAAGGCTGCCCTCGCGGATCAGCGCCATGTCCCGGAAGCGCGGGTCGCGGCGCAGGTCCGGCGCGACGAGGACCGCGTCGGTCCGGATCGTGTGGTGGCAGAGGGTCGCCTCGCGGGGCAGTTCCGACGGGACCAGGGCGCAGCCGGTCTTCAGCCACAGCCGGTCGGCATCGATCAGCGAGACGTAGGCCGCGCGGACCCCGAACAGGCGCTCGGCGGTGCGGCAGACGGCGTCGAAATGCTCCTCGTGGGGCGTGTCGAGGATCTGCAGATCGTGCAGGGCCGCGAGACGCTCCGCCTCGCCATGCAGCCTCGTCTCCACCGCTCCGCCCCGAATCACCGACATTCCCACTGAGCAACCTGTGCCGTGGACCACGGCGGAAATCAGCACACACTCCTGCGAGAAGTGCGGTCTGCCTGCCAGCGCAGGCGTGCCGCCTCCAGCGCCCATACCATCCCGAGCATCATGTAGACGTGGCGCCACTTCTCGATGTCGATCTGCACCGCCTGCACGAAGAACATCAGCAGGGCCGGCCAGACGATCTGCGCGTGCGCCCGGTGTGGCGTGTCCCGGGCCATCAGCCGGAAGCCCACGAAGCCCGTCGCGAGGACGAGGCCGAGGAAGGCGGCACCGCCGAGCCAGCCGCCATTGGCGAAGCTGCCGATGTAGGAATTGTGCGGCTCGAGGCCGAAGGTCAGGCGCCAGTGCATCGGCCCCATCCCCATCGGCATCCCGACGAGCAGGCCGATGCCGCGCAGCTGGTTGCCGAACCGGCCGGTCTCGCCCTCGTCGTAGGACTGGGTCATCGCGGCCCGCGTCTCGAACATCTGCGCCACGTGCTCGACCGAGAGGAGCGCCAGGATCGCCACGATGCCGAGGACGGCGGTGAGCAGCGTCAGCCCGACGATGCGGCGGCGCAGGCGCGGCGCGCCCGCGTAGACGGAGGCGACCATGACGCCGACCGCGACGGCGCTGCCGCCCCAGGACCCGCGGGAGAAGGAGAGGAAGATGCCCGCCAGGATGACGAGGAGGGCCGCGAGCGCCAGGACCGGGCGCCGCACGCTGCCCGTGAGCAGCCCGTGCATGAGGTAGAGCGCACCGAGGGTGAGGAAGGAGCCGAACACGTTCGGATCCTGGAAGGTGCCCGAGGCCCGGCCGTATTTGTAGAACAGGTCCTCGATGCCGATGAGATCGAGGTAGCCGACGATGCCGAGCGACGCCGAGAACACGCAGCTCGCCGTGTACGCCTTGAGCGCCAGCTCCATGCGCGCGCCCGTCTCATCCGAGAACAGCACCGCGAAGAACAGGCAGGTGGCGACGAGATAGGCGAGCTGGATCGTCCAGGTCAGGGGCACCGGCTCGTTCAGGTAGGGGATCAGCGCCGCGACGATGGCCGCGAGGTAGAGGAGGAGGAGGGCGGCGAGCGGCAGGACGCCCCGGTGCAGGCGCAGGCCGAGGCAGGCCCAGAGCAGCATGGTCGGGATCGCCACCACGTCGTAGGGCGAGGTCTCCGAGAAAGCGAAGCAGGCGAAGAAGATGAAGGCGGCGAGCAAGGCGCCTGCGAGCCCGCGCAGGGCGACGAGGACGGGCACGCCGGCCCAGGCGCCCGCGTCGGAGGACGCGCCGGCAGGCGACGGGGCGAGGGTGGACGCCATGGGTCACGCGACTCCGCGGGCCCGATACGCCGGCCCGGCTCAGGGGAGCTTGGCCCGAAAGGGTTGATTTTCGGCTGACGGGCGGCCCCGCGTGAAAGGCGCCACCCGGCGCGGCCAGCCAGGTGCCGGGCTCCTCAGCTTGGTGGCGCGGCTCCGCTTCCGCCTCGTCAGCGCGGCTTGATGTTCTCAGGCCGACGAGGGGATGCAGGCGTGAAGGGCCGAATCGATACCCATAGAGCGATCATTCCGAATACAGCGAACCACGACCCCAGTATCGCTCCGAAAGCACCGCGCCAAAACGGATTCCAGCCATCCATGTACCTGAGGTGCGATGTGTTTCTCACCCACTCCGGATCAGCAACGCGCTCAGCGTTCAGCAGCAGGAAAAGCGCGCACAGGATCAGAAAGATCGCGCGGCAAAGCCACGTGGCGCGCTGTCTGATCGTCTGAGGATGGCTATCCGGTTCAATGAGGGGCACTTACGCATCTCGGTCTCAGTGAGTGTAAGTCAGAGGCTAGTCGTGACCGATCAACATCCGATTTCCACTCAGCGGCGACCTTAAGCGTTCTCGTCACGCCCGGCAGGCGAGAAACCCGTCCCGGATGCCCGCGGCGTCGAGGTTGCGGCCGATGAAGACGACACGGGAGACGCGCTTCTCGTCGGCGCCCCAATCGCCCTGCAGGTCGCCGTCGAGGATCATGTGCACGCCCTGGAAGACGAAGCGCTTCGGCTCGTCGGGGAAGGCGACGATGCCCTTGCAGCGCAGGATGTCCGGCCCCTGCTCCTGGGTCAGGTTCGAGATCCAGGGCATGAACTTCTCCGGATCGACGGCGCCGTCGAGGCTCGCCGAGACCGATTGCATCTCGGCATCGTGGTGATGGTGGTGGCCCTCCTCGAGGAACTCGGGCTCCACGTCGAGGATGCGGCCGAGGTCGAAGGCGTTGCGCTCCAGCACGGCGTCGAGGGGCACGGCGCAGTTCTGCGTGCGGTGGAGCTGGGCGTAGGGGTTGATGGCGCGGATCTCGCCCTCGACCCGGTCGAGGTCGGCTCCCGAGACGAGGTCGGACTTGTTGAGCAGGATCACGTCCGCGAAGGCGATCTGGTTCTTGGCCTCGGGCGCGTCCCTCAGGCGGTCGGAGAGCCACTTCGCGTCGGCCACGGTCACCACGGCGTCGAGGCGGGCGGCATCGCCGACATCCTGGTCGACGAAGAAGGTCTGGGCGACGGGGGCGGGGTCGGCGAGGCCCGTGGTCTCGACGATGATCGCGTCGAACTTGCCGCGCCGCTTCACGAGCCCGTCCATGATGCGGATCAGGTCGCCGCGCACGGTGCAGCAGACGCAGCCGTTGTTCATCTCGAACACTTCCTCGTCCGCGCCCACGACGAGGTCGTTGTCGATGCCGATCTCGCCGAACTCGTTGACGATGACGGCGTAGCGCTTGCCGTGGTTCTCGGTGAGGATCCGGTTGAGGAGCGTCGTCTTGCCCGCCCCGAGATAGCCGGTGAGCACGGTCACGGGGATCTTGGGCGCGGAATCGGTCGAGACGTCGGACATGGCAGCTCTTCGGTGCGGGCTCGGCCCGTGCGTCGGGCGGGGACGGGGTTGTTATATTGTGTCAGCGGCCGCGGATGGAAGGCGCCGGGCGCGGGCTCCGGGCCGGCGCGCGCCTTCCCCGGCCGCTCGCCCCGGGCATCGCCCGGTCCTCATGCCTGGGCTGCATGGAATCCGCCATCCGGGGCATTTGACGGCATGGACCGGGGATGGTTGTCAGGGACCGTGCGAGCCCGGCACAAGCGGGGCGCCGCGGTGACTGTCCTCCGAAAGGCCCGAGGCCGATGCTCTCCGCCCTGCTCCCCGTCGCCCTCGCGGCTCTCGCCGGCGCCAGCATCGTCGTGCAGCAGGTGCTGAACGCCAACCTCCGGACGGCCCTGAACTCGGCCGCGTGGTCGGGCTTCACGAGCTACCTCGTCGGCGTGGCCTGCATGGCGCTGCTGGCGCTGGCGCTGCGCGACCCCCTCCCCTCGGCGAGCGTGGCGGCGCGGATCCCGTGGTGGGCCTGGAGCGGCGGCCTGTTCGGCGCGATCTTCATCGGCCTCGCCATCCTCCTCGTGCCGCAGCTCGGGGCCGCGACGTTCATCGCGCTCCTCGTCACCGGGCAGATGCTCGCCTCGGTCACCGCCGATCATTTCGGGTGGCTCGGCCTCGCCCAGCGCGCGCTCGATCCGCCGCGGCTCCTCGGCGTCGCGCTGCTGATCGGCGGCGTGCTCCTGATCCGCCGCTGAAGGCGGCTGTGGATCGGCCCGCCCCGGCGCGCTCGCCGGAAGCGCGCGGGCGCGTATTCGGCTATGCATCCTGCAAACAGCGAGGCCGCCCCGGTTCGGCCGACGCAACAGAGGGAGCGGGATGAGCGCCATTCTGGAGTTCGAGCGGCAGCAGCGCGACGCCAAGCTGGAGGAGGTGCGGCGCCTCGCGGAGGATCGTCCGGACGGAGCCGCCAGACGGGCGCACGAGGCGCTCACGCATGTCGTGCGCCTGCGCGCCTTCATCGCGGAAGGCCGGGTCCGGGCGCTCGAAGCGGGCTCCCACCCGCACAAGCCCTGCGGCGAGCCGCGCTATCCGGGCAGCAACTGAGGCGCTCAGGCCCGGCGGGCGGCCGGGGCGCGTTCCCCTCGATCCGGAAGGCCGCCTTCGTACCAACCCTTCGAGCGGTTCACGATCCAGACCACCGTCAACATCACGGGAACCTCGATCAGCACGCCGACCACCGTGGCGAGCGCCGCCCCCGAGTGGAAGCCGAACAGGCTGATCGCCGCGGCGACCGCGAGCTCGAAGAAATTGGATGCGCCGATCAGCGCCGACGGGCCGGCCACGCAGTGCTGCTCCCCGGCCACCCGGTTGAGCAGGTAGGCGAGCCCGGAGTTCAGGTAGACCTGGATGAGGATGGGCACCGCCAGGAGCCCGATCACCGCCGGCTGTGCCAGGATCTGCTCGCCCTGGAAGCCGAAGAGCAGGACCAGCGTGGCGAGCAGCGCCGCCAGGGAGACCGGGCCGAGCGTCCCGAGCAGCCGGTCGAGGGCCGGCTGTCCGCCCGAGGCCATCAGGCTGCGGCGCACGACCTGTGCGATGCCGACCGGAATGACGATGTAGAGCACCACGGACAGCACCAGCGTGCCCCACGGCACGGTGATGGCCGAGAGCCCGAGCAGCAGGCCGACGATCGGCGCGAAGGCGACCACCATGATGGCGTCGTTGAGCGCCACCTGGCTCAGCGTGAAGTGCGGCTCCCCCCGCGTCAGGTTCGACCAGACGAACACCATCGCCGTGCAGGGCGCCGCCGCCAGGATGATGAGGCCGGCGATGTAGCTGTCGATCTGCTCGGCCGGCAGGAAGGGCCGGAACAGGGAGCCGATGAAGAGCCAGCCCAGAGCCGCCATCGAGAACGGCTTCACCGCCCAGTTGACGAACAGCGTCACGCCGATGCCGCGCCAATGCCGGCCGACATGGCGCAGCGCGGCGAAGTCGATCCGGAGCAGCATGGGGATGACCATGAGCCAGATGAGGGCCGCCACCGGCAGGTTGACCTTCGCGATCTCGGCATCGGCGATCGCCTGGAAAACGCCCGGGAACCCGTGGCCGAGCGCGACGCCCGCCACGATGCAGAGCCCGACCCAGACGGTCAGGTAGCGTTCGAAGGTGGACATGAGCCGTCTCTCAGGCGGTGGCGACGCGGCGGCCGTGCTCGTCGATGACGCGCTCGCCGTCCTCCTTGACGAACTCGCCCTGCTGGGCCGGCAGGAGGTCGAGCACGGCCTCGGACGGCCTGCACAGGCGCACGCCCTTGGGGCTCACCACGAGGGGTCGGTTGATCAGGATCGGGTGGGCCTCGATCGCGTCGAGGAGCTGGTCGTCGCTCAGCGACGGATCGGCGAGCCCCAAATCGGCGTAGGGGGTCCCCTTCTGGCGCAGGAGATCGCGCACGGAGATCCCGGCCCGGCCGACCAGCTGGCGCAGGAGTGCCCGCGTCGGCGGGGTCTTCAGGTATTCGATGACGTGCGGCTCGATGCCGGCATTGCGGATCATCGCGAGCGCGTTCCGCGACGTGCCGCAGGCCGGGTTGTGATAGATGATCACCTCCGTCACGCGGTCGCTCCCTGGGGTTGGCAGCACGGTCCGAGGGCGGCGACGGCGGGCGCACAGACCTCGGGATGTCCCTGGCAGCAATCCTTCATCAGGAACGCGACGAGGCTGGACAGCGCCGGGTAGGCGGCGCCGTAGATGATCGAGCGGCCTTCACGCCGGGAATGGACCAGCCCGGCATGCTCCAGTTCCTTGAGGTGGAAGGAGAGGTTCGACGTCGACACACCGACCGCGCTCGCCAGCACGCCCGCCGGGAGCCCCTCCGGCCCGGCCTTGACCAGCACACGCACCGCGCGGAGGCGGTTCTCCTGCGCGAGGGCCGCGAAGGCAGCCAGGGCTTGCGGTTCATCCATCATCGGTTCAATATTTCATTGCTTATTGAAATTTAGATGACGGCGAGCCTGTGGACAAGCCGAAGCCGCTCTTCACCGATGGGATCCCGAACCTCGCGGAGCCGGTCTTCGCGGTGCCGAGGCCCGAGCACCTGAAGCCCCGCGAGACGGCCACCCATGCCCCGCGCTTCCTGATCCTCTACGGCTCCCTGCGCGAGCGCTCGTTCAGCCGCTTCCTGGCCCACGAGGCGGCCCGCCTGCTGGAGCGGATGGGCGGCGAGATCCGGATCTACGACGCCCACGGGCTCCCGCTGCCGGACGACGCAACGGCCGACCACCCCAAGGTGCAGGAGTTGCGCAACCTCTCGATCTGGTCGGAAGGCCAGGTGTGGGTCAGCCCCGAGCGCCACGGCAACCTGACCGGCGTCATGAAGAGCCAGATCGACTGGCTGCCGCTGAGCGAGGGAAGCGTGAGGCCGACGCAGGGGCGGACGCTCGCGGTGATGCAGGTCTCGGGCGGCTCGCAGAGCTTCAACGCGGTGAACGCCCTCCGGGTGCTCGGGCGCTGGATGCGGATGATCACCATCCCGAACCAGTCCTCGGTGCCGATGGCGTTCCAGGAATTCGACGAAGCGGGGCGGATGAAGCCGGGCCCCCTCTACGACCGCGTGGTGGACGTGTGCGAGGAGCTGATGAAGTTCACGCTGCTCACCCGCGAGCGGGCCGACTACCTCGTGGACCGCTACAGCGAGCGCAAGGAGCGCGCCCCGAAAGATTGGGACAGGATCGGCGCCGATCTCGGTCTCTCGACCTCGGGCCGCTGACGCTCCCCGAAGCCGCGCCGATCCCCGAGAGCCGGGCGCCCGGTCACGACCCGATCACGACCCGACCACATGGAGGGCGATCTCGCGCCGGTGCGGCCGGTCGCGGTGCTCGATCAGGTAGATCCCCTGCCAGGTGCCGAGCGCGAGGCGCCCGGCCCGGACGGGGATCGTCAGCGCCGCGTCCGTCACCATCGTGCGGATATGGGCGGGCATGTCGTCCGGCCCCTCTATGTCGCGGACACGATTTGATTCCTGCCGATCCCCGGCTCATGGCTCCACCCAGCCTTGATGGCTTTAGTGACCTCTTCAACGAAGACACGCGTCTTCGTCGGCACGAGATGGCCGGGCGGCAGGATCGCGTAGACGCCGCCATCCTCCTTCCCGCCCCAGCCCGGTAGCACCTCGACTAGCTTGCCGGCGCGGATTGCCGGACCGGCCAGCCAATGGGCTGTGAGCGTGATGCCAGCGCCGTCGATTGCCGCCATCAGCGGCACCTCGGAATGGTCGGCAATGAGCGAGCAGGCGGGACGTATCGTCCTGCGTGTCCCATCCTTCACCAGCGGCCAGTCCGGCCACGCAGCGTGGCCCGAGAAACCGAGGCACGCGTGATTCGGGAGGTCGGCCGGTGTCTGCGGCGTACCGTGGGCCGCGAGGTAGCTCGGAGCGGCGACGAGCAGGTTCCGGTAAGCGGCCAGCCTGCGTGCGGTGAGCGCACTATCCCGGAGACCTCGGGCACCCACCCGGATCGCGACATCGAACCCTTCCGCAACGACATCAACGAAGCGGTCGGTGAATCGTGCATCGATGCGAATCTGGGGGTGTCGAGCGAGGAAGGACGGCAGCAGCGGCGCGATCCACTGCCGCCCGAAGGTCAGAGGCAGCGATACCCTCACCAAGCCCTGCGGGCTTGCCGCGAAGTCGCTGGCTTCCTGGCTGGCGCTCGCCAGTTCATCGAGGAGTGCCTGAACTCGGCGGCAGTAGATCGCGCCGACCTCCGTCAGGGCGACGCGCCGTGTCGTGCGCGATAGCAGACGGACACCCAAGCGCTGCTCAAGCTGGCTCACGCGGCGCGACACCACCGATGCGTCCCGACCGAGCTTTTTGGCAGCCTCTGTGAAACTCCCGGTATCGGCCACGGCCACAAGAGCGGCCAGTTCCTCCAACCCGCCCGGCTCCAGTAATTCCTGCATCGTTCACACGAGTGAAATGCGGATGCGCCGGATTAATCCAGCATCTCGCAGGGCGTACATGAGAGCCATCGAAACGTCGAGGAGATGAACGATGAAGACCTTCCTCAGCATCGGCGCTGGTCCCGGCATGGGCCTGGAGACGGCCGAGCGGTTCGCCCGTGAGGGATTCCGGGTGGTCCTGAGCGCCCGGAATGCAGCCAAGACGCAGGACCTGGCCGACCACCTGAAGGCGAAGAGCCACACCGTTGAGGTACGCACCGTGGACGCTGGCGACGCGTCGAGCGTGAACAGCTTGGTCCAGGGTGTTGAGAGCGACTTCGGCGGCATCGACGTGCTGCACTACAACGCCGCGACCATGCGGCAGGCGAGCCTCGCCGATCAACCGCGCGACACATTCAACAGCGACCTCGCCGTCAATATCGGGGGCGCGATGGCCGCCGCGCAGTCCGTCGCGCCGAAGATGGCTGAGCGCCGCTCCGGCTCGATCCTCCTGACGGGCGGCGGCTTCGGCGTGCAGCCACATCCCGACTATCTCTCGCTCAGCATCGGCAAGGCCGGCATTCGCGCCCTGGCCCAGGGCCTGTTCGAGAGCTTCAGGGAGAAGGGGATCCACGTCGCGACCGTGACGGTCGCCGGCTTCGTGAACGCGGGCTCTGAGGACGCCAAGGCGGTTGGCGAGCAGTTTTGGCAGTTCCACAGCCAGCCTGCCGGCTCGTGGGAGGTCGAGGTCGTCTATACTCCCAAGGGCTGACTGGCTCGCAGGCGGCCCCAGAGGTGCATCCCATCGCTCCTCGCCACGCAAACGGCCTCGCTGACACGGGGCCGTTCTCCGTCAGATTCGAGCCAGTCAAACCGATGCCATGCCGGACCGCTATTATGTCCCCATCACGCGCAGCACGATCTCGCGTCGATGCGGCCTGTCCCGGTGCTCGATCAGGTAAATTCCCTGCCACGTGCCTAAAGCCAGTCGCCCGCCGATCACCGGAATCGACAGGCTTGAATCCGTAAGCATCGTGCGGATGTGGGCGGGCATATCGTCGGGGCCTTCGGCCGTGTGGATGTAGCGTGACCGGCTTTGTAATGCGTCCCGCCCCTCGGCGCCGTGAACGTAGCCGGAATGGCGCGGGGCGAGACCGTCGAGGGCGGTCATCAGGTCCGCCTGGACGTCGGGATCGGCGTTCTCCTGGATCGTCAGGGAGGCCGAGGTATGCCGGCAGAACACGGCGACGAGCCCTTCCGCCACGCCGCTGCGGGCGAGGAACTCGGCGACCGCGCCGGTGACATCCGTGAAGCCCTGGCCCGGCGTCGCGATGGTGAGCCGGGCGCCCGCCTGCCGCCGGACCTCGCCGACGGAAAAATCCGCGATGCCTCCGATCCGGCCCGGCCTCATGTGTCCTCCCCGATGAGCGTGGCGCCCGGCGCGATCTCGCGCTCGCCCCGGGCCAGGATGCGCTCCAGAAGCTCGATCCGGTCGGCCTCGGCGGCCGGCTTGTCCCAGCGGATGCGGCTGACCCGGGGGAACCGCATGGCGACCCCGGATTTGTGCCGCGTCGAGCGCTGCACCCCCTCGAAGGCGATCTCGAGGACGAGGCCCCGGTCCGGGCCGTACTCCACCTCGCGCACGGGGCCGAAGCGCTTCGTCGTGTGGTTGCGGACGTAGCGGTCGAGCTTGGCGAGCTCGGCGTCGGTGAAGCCGTGATAGGCCTTGCCCACCGGGACCAGCTCCGGCCCGCCCTCCGGCCCCTCCCGCCAGACGCCGAACGTGTAGTCGGAGTAGAAGGACGAGCGCTTCCCGTGGCCGCGCTGGGCGTACATCATCACCGCGTCGACGAGGTGGGGCTCGCGCTTCCACTTCCACCAGGGCCCCTTCGGCCGGCCGGGCAGGTAGGCGCTGTTGAGGCGCTTCAGCATCACGCCCTCGATGGCGTCGGCATCCTCGCCCGCCCCCACCGAGGCCGGGTCGGCGCGGGCGGCGGCGAGATCCTCCCAGGTCGCGAAGGGGACGAGGGGCGAGATGTCGATGCGGGCGTGGTCGAGCCGCGCCACGAAGGCTTCGAGCCGGGCGCGGCGCTCGGCGAAGGGCAGCGGGCGCAGATCCTCGCCCTCGGCCGTGAGGAGGTCGTAGGCCCGCACATGGGCCGGGAACTCGTCGAGGAGCTTGCCCGTCACCGCCTTGCGGTTGAGGCGCTGCTGCAGGACGTTGAAGCTCTGCACCCGGCCCTCGCGCAGGATCAGCAACTCGCCGTCGAGGGCGCCCGTGAAGGTGACCGCCTCGGCGAGATCGGGGAAGGCGCCCGAGATGTCCTCGCCGGTGCGGGAATAGATGCGGGCGACCTGGGCTCCCGCCCGGTCGCGGCCGCCGACGAGCTGGACGCGGATGCCGTCCCACTTCCACTCGCCCGAGAAGGCCTCGGGCTCCAGCTTGTCGAAATCGCTCTCCTCCTCGATCGGGTGCGAGAGCATGGGCGGCCGGAACGGGGCCGGGTTCAGGGTCTCGGGCCGCTCGCCCCGCCCCTCGACCCAAGCGAACAGGGTGGCGTAGGGGGGCTCCAGCCCGTGCCAGACCTCCTCGACCGCGTCGGCCTCGTGGCCGCCGAGCGCCCCGACCGCCGTCTTGGCGAGCCGCGCCGAGACGCCGACGCGCAGGTTGCCGGTGACGAGCTTCAGGAGCGCCCAGCGCCCCGTCTCGTCGAGGGCGTCGAGCCAGGTGGCGAGGTGGCGCGGCAGGTCGGCCTTGCGGGTCTCGGCCAGGGTCTCGACCACCTCGGCGAGGGTGGGCACGTGCGGCGGCGGGTTGTTGTGGCCGGGGCCGGGCTCACTGGGGCCCCCCTCTCCCGTCGGGGAGAGGTGAGCCGCGCCCGGTCCCGCCGGATCCTCCGGCCCCGGCCAGATCAGCGAGGCCGTCTCGGCGAGATCCCCGACGTAATTATGCGAGAGGCGGAACAGGGTCGGGTCGACCCGCTCCTCCACGAGTCCCCGGATGAGGGCGGGCTTCGCCTCGCGGAAGGTCAGCCCCCCGGTCATGGCGGCGAGCGCGTAGCCGCGCTCCGGGTCCGGCGTGCGGGCGAAGTAATCCTGCAGGAGGCGCAGCTTCGCGTTGCGGCGCGGCTCGTAGGCGAGGCGGTCGAGGAGATGGGCGAAGTCGTTCACGCGGCCGTCTCCGCGGGCTCGGGCGGGGCCTCGGTGTCGTCGTCGCCGTAGCCGATGAGGTGCAGGGGCTTCGCCCGGATTCCCTGCAGCCCGCACCAGTGGACGAGGGCGTCCTCCTGCCCGTGCGTGACCCAGACCTCCTCGGCGCCGGTCTCGCGGATCGTGCGGCAGAGGTCCGGCCAGTCCGAATGGTCCGAGATCACGAGTGGCAGCTCGACGCCCTTCTGGCGGGCGCGGGCGCGCACCCGCATCCAGCCCGAGGCGAAGGACGTGACCGGATCAGGGAACTTGCGCGACCAGAGATCCTGGATCGCGGAAGGCGGGCAGAGCACGATGGCGCCGTGGAGCTGGCCCCGCTCGGCCGCCACCACCTTCGGCGTCTCGCCGAGAGCGAGCCCCTCGCGCTTGTAGAGCTCGGTCAGCTTCTCCATCGCGCCGTGCAGGTAGATCGGCCGGTCGTAGCCCGCCTCCCGCAGGAGGGCCATGACGCGCTGCGCCTTGCCCAGCGCGTAGGCGCCGACGATGTGGGCGCGCTCCGGGACCAGGGCCACGGATGCGAGGAGCTTGGCGACCTCCTCGCCCGTATCCGGCATCCGGAAGACGGGGAGACCGAAGGTCGCCTCGGTGATGAAGACGTCGCAGGGCACGGGCTCGAAGGGCAGGCAGGTCGGGTCGCGGGCCCGCTTGTAATCGCCCGAGACCACGACCCGCACGCCCTCGGCTTCGATCGCGATCTGCGCGGAGCCGAGGACGTGGCCGGCCGGGGCGAAGCGCACGGTCACGTCGCCGACCCGGATCGCCTCGCCGAGGCGCGCCTCCTGCCGCGTGGTGCAGAAATCCTCGCCGTAGCGCACGGCCATGATTCGCAGGGTCTCCGGCGTCGCCAGCACGCTGCCGTGGCCGGAGCGGGCATGGTCGGCATGGCCGTGGGTGATCAGCGCGCGCGGAACCGGCCAGGTCGGATCGACGTGGAAGCGGCCGAGCGGGCAGTAGAGCCCTTCGCGGGTGAGGGTGAGGAGATCGCTGGCGCGTAACGGCATGGGGCCGGCTATATAGGGCGCCGGACCCGCCACGCTCACCACGCATGACGCATCAGACCTCCTCCGGCGACCTCCTCGCCGACCGCCGCTACGCCTATGCCGAGGCCTGCCTCGCGGAGGGCGACGCCGCGGGCGCGGCCGAGATGGCCGAGCAGGCCCTCGACCTCGCGCCGCGCTACGCGCCGGCCTGGCTGCTGCTCGGCCGGGCGCGGGAGGCGCTGCACCGCGAGGGCGGCGGGGACGCCGCTCTGCAGGGGGCGCTGCGCGCCTACGCGGCCGCCCTCGACCTCGATCCGGAGGACCGGCTCGGCAGCCGCCTGCGCCTCGCGCAGCTCGGCATCGGCGACCGGCTCGCCGCGATCTCGCCGGCCTATGTGCGGGCGCTGTTCGACGGCTACGCCGCGCGCTTCGAGCGCCATCTCGTGGGCGAGCTCGGCTATCGCGGGCCCGAGATGCTGCGCGAGGCCCTCGCACGGATCGCGGGGCCGGAGCGGCGTTTCGCGCGCGTGCTCGACCTCGGCTGCGGGACGGGGCTGATGGGCGCGGCGCTGGCCGGCCGCTTCGAGCACCTCGTCGGCGTCGACCTCTCGCCGGAGATGCTGGCCCGGGCCGAGCGGCGCGGCCTCTACCACCGCCTGATCGCGGGCGACCTGACCGGTTGCCTCGCCGAGGCGGAGGCGGGATCCGTCGACCTCGTCGTCGCCGCCGACGTCTTCATCTACCTGGGCGACCTCCGGCCGGTGCTCGGCGCGATCGCGCGCGTCCTCGCCCCGTCCGGGCTCTGCGCGTTCACGGTGCAGTCCCACGGGGGCGCGGGCGTCGCGATCGGCGCGGACGGGCGCTACGCCCACGCGGATGCCGAGGTGCTGGAGGCGGCCAGCGCGGCGGGGCTGACGACGCGCCTCGTCGAGGACGCGGCGATCCGCCGCCAGAACGGGCGGGATGTTCCGGGCCGCCTCGTCGTGCTGCAGTGCGGGGACACGGTTGCGTGAGAACGGCCGGATTTCGCTGCATTGCCGCAACCTCGCGCGCCCTCGCCGGTTTAGCGGCCTAGCTGTCCGGGGCGCAGGCTCCGGGCAGGCGGCAGCGCGAGGGACTCGATGGCAGAGAAGACCGTGGACAAGTCGTTTCCCGCGAGCGCCAAGACCCGGGTTCCCCTGGCCCTCGCGCTGGCCGGCCTCGCGGGCTGCGCGGACTCGATCGGCTTCCTCGAATACTCGCAGCTGTTCATGTCGTTCATGTCGGGCAACACGACCCGGTTCGGCGTCTCGGTCTCGACCTTCGACTGGGAGAACACGGCCCGCGTCTGCACCACGATCCTGGTCTTCTGCTTCGGCGCCTTCGTCGGCACGCTGATCGCGGCCGGGGTCGGGCCCTGGCGCCTGCCGGTGCTGCTCACGATCGAGGCGGCCCTCCTCGCGATCGGGCTCGTGAGCCCCTGGGGCACCTTCTCCTACCCGATCCACGCCTACCCGATCGTGATGGCGCTGGGGCTCCAGAACGCGACCCTGCAGGACGCCAATGGCAACAGCATCGCGCTGACCTACGTCACGGGCGCCGTGGTCCGCTTCGGCACGGGGCTGGCGAACCTGATCCTGCACAAGCCGAACCCGTCCTTCTGGATCCAGGCCCCGCTCTGGGGGGCGCTGAGCACAGGCGCCGTGATCGGGGGCGCCCTGCAGATCCGCTACGGCGAGAGCGCCTTCCTGGTCCCGGCCGCGCTCGCCGCCGTGCTCGCCGTGATCGCGATCGTCGTGGCGCTGGCCAAGCCCGGCAGCCACCTCATCGCCGGCAATTCCCCCGCGCCCGACGCGGCGCCGAGCGCCGAGCCGCTCCATGTGATCACGCGGGCCTGAGGCTCCTCCCCGGACCGGTCGGCGACGGGGGGATCACTCCTCCGGGCCGCTGCGCCGCAGGCTCTTCACGGCGCCGCGGCGCGCCTTCGATTCGAGGCGCCGCTTCTTCGAGGCCAGCGTCGGCCGCGTCGCCCGGCGCGGCGTCGGCGGCACCGCGGCCTCCGCCACCATCGCGGCGAGGCGCTCGCGGGCATCGGCCCGGTTGCGCTCCTGCGTGCGGAAGCGCTGCGCCGTGATGACGAGGACGCCCTCGGCCGTGAGGCGGCGCCCGGCGAGCCGCATCAGGCGCACGGCGACCGCGTCGGGCAGCGCGGCCGAGCGGCGCACGTCGAAGCGCAGTTGCACCGCGGTCGAGAGCTTGTTGACGTTCTGCCCGCCGGGGCCGGAGGCGCGCACGAAGCTCTCCTCCAGATCCGCCTCGTCGATGGCGATGTGGGGGGTGCATTGCAGGGCCACGATCACCATCTCTCGATCATGAGATTCGCGTCCGGCTAGGCCGCTTCGCCGGGCGTGCGCGCCCGCACCGCGAGCGCGTGCAGACCGCGCTTGAATGCGCCGTCCAGCAATCCGTTGACGAGCCGGTGGCGCTCCACCCGGCTCTTCCCCTCGAACGCCGCCGAGACCACGTCGAGGCGGAAATGGGTCTCGCCCGATTCGCGCCAGCCCGCGTGGCCGGCATGGAGGTGGGACTCGTCGGTCACGTCGAGATGCGTCGGCGCGAGCGCAGCGTCGAGCGTCTGCGCGATCCAATCCTTCAGCGTGCCGCCCTCAGCCATCCGTCTCTCCCGCTCCGGAGGTGACTCGGTTTCCCGGGCGGCGCGTCAACCCCCGATGATCGCATGCGTCATCAGGCCCGCCACCCTTGTGTCTCCGGTCCGCCCCCTCATAATCGCACCGTCATGGATCTCAACTCGCGCCTGTTCGACAGCATCCGCATCAAGCCGTCCTGCGACGAGCCGAAGACGGCCGAGCCTGCCTGCGAGACCCCGGGCTGCACCCATCCGGGCCTCTACCGGGCGCCCAAGGGCCGCAAGGCCGAGGGACAGTACTGGCGCTTCTGCATGGATCACGTGCGCGCCTACAACGCCGCCTACAATTACTTCGACGGGATGAACGACGCCGCCGTCCAGGCCTACCAGAAGGACGCGATCATCGGGCACCGGCCGACCTGGGCCATGGGCGCGAACGGCGCGGCCGAGGGCACCAAGCGCAAGGGCGAGCCGCCGCGGGACTGGGCCTATGTCGATCCGCTGGGCATCCTGAGGGCTGAGGGCGTCGGCGAGACCGCGCGGCGCGCGAAGGAGCCGCAGCGCCCGCGCCATTCGGGCGCCGTGCGCAAGGCCCTCGACGTGCTGGGCCTCGACGAGGCCGCGGACGCGGCCGCCATCAAGGCCCAGTACAAGGTGCTCGTGAAGCGCTTCCACCCGGACGCCAATGGCGGCGACCGCTCCTTCGAGGAGCGCCTGCGCGACATCATCCGGGCCCACGACACGCTCCGCGCGGCCGGGCTCTGCTGAGGCGTCCGGCACGAAGGATGCACGCGCCGGACCCGCCCTCGGCCCTGCCCTGCGTGCGGGGTAGGCGCCAAACGGCCCGCGGGACCCTATATGCGGGGCTCGCAAGCCCAGTGGCGCCGCGCGGCGCCGATGATTAAGGAAGGCCGGAGGCCCGTCTGCCGCGAGTGAGTCCGGCGGGCCCGAGCCGTGAGACATCCGCGAGGTTCCGCGCTTCCCCGCCGGCGCCCGCCCCGACGAGGTCCCGTATGCTTTCTGACGACACGCCCGCCTCGCTGCCCGACCGGACCGTTTCCGTGCGCGAGGTCTTCGGCATCGACATCGACCTCAAGGTGCCGGCCTTCTCCGAGACCGACGAGCACGTGCCCGATCTCGACCCGGACTACATCTTCGACCGGGAGACGACGCTGGCGATCCTGGCGGGGTTCGCCCGCAACCGCCGCGTGATGATCACGGGCTATCACGGCACCGGCAAGTCGACCCATATCGAGCAGGTCGCGGCCCGGCTGAACTGGCCCTGCGTCCGGATCAACCTCGACAGCCACGTCTCGCGCATCGACCTCGTCGGCAAGGACGCGATCGTCCTGCAGGACGGCAAGCAGGTCACCGCCTTCCAGGACGGCATCCTGCCCTGGGCGCTGCAGAACAACGTCGCCCTCGTCTTCGACGAGTACGATGCCGGCCGGCCCGACGTGATGTTCGTGATCCAGCGCGTGCTGGAACTGTCGGGACGCCTGACGCTCCTCGACCAGAAGCGGGTGATCCGCCCCCACCCCGCCTTCCGCCTGTTCGCGACGGCCAACACGGTCGGCCTCGGCGACACGTCCGGCCTCTATCACGGCACGCAGCAGATCAACCAGGGCCAGATGGACCGCTGGTCGATCGTCACGACCCTGAACTACCTGCCCCACGACCGCGAGGTGGACATCGTCCTCTCCAAGGCCGTCCACTACAAGGGCGAGCAGGGCCGGGACACGGTCAACCGCATGGTGCGCGTGGCGGACCTGACCCGCAACGCCTTCATGAACGGCGACCTCTCGACCGTGATGAGCCCGCGCACGGTGATCACCTGGGCGGAGAACGCAGACATCTTCCGCGACATCGGCTTCGCCTTCCGGGTCACCTTCCTCAACAAGTGCGACGAGCTGGAGCGGCCCCTCGTCGCCGAGTTCTACCAGCGCGCCTTCGGCAAGGAGCTGCCGGAGAGCGCCGTCAACGTCGCGCTCAGCTGAGGCGGCATGGAGGAGCCCGTGGCGCATCCGGTTCCGACCGACCTCGAGTCCGCGGGCACCGCGCCCGCATCGGACCGCACGCGCCACGAGGACGACCTCTTTACCTGGGTGCAGGAGCAGGTCTCCCTGCTCCGCTCCGGCCGTGTGGAGGCGCTCGACCTCGACAACATCGCCGAGGAGCTGAGCGACGTGGGGAACGCGCAATACAGCCAGCTCGAGAGTGCGCTGCGCGTTCTCCTGATGCACATGCTGAAGTGGGATCAGCAGCCCGAGAAGCGCACGCCGAGCTGGATCTACTCGATCCACGAACAGCGTCGGCGCTACGCGAAGATCCTGCGCAAAAATCCCGGCCTCAAGCTGCACCGAGATGTCATGCGCGACGAGATCTACCCGGTGTCGCGGGATTGGGCCGCCGACGAGTGCAACCTCTCGCCCGACGAGTTCCCGCCAGAATGTCCCTATTCCTGGGACGACATCCTCGACCGCCCCTTCGACCTCGATTCGGTGAAGCAGTAGCAGCGTGTCCATCTCGAACCGCAAGCCCGGCGAGCGCCGCGAACCCGTCGCCGAACCCCTGAAGCGCTCCGTCGCCGGATGCCTGCGCGCCATCGCGCGGCGCTCCGAGGTGGAGGTGACCTATGCCACGGACAGGCCCGCGCTCACCGGCGACAAGGCGCGCCTGCCCGAGCCACCGCGCAAGCTCTCGGCCGCGGACGTGGCGGTCCTGCGCGGCAACGCGGACGCGATGGCGCTCCGCCTCGGCTGCCACGATTCCGCCGTCCACCGGCGCCTCGCGCCCGAGAACGCCCCGGCGCGCGCCGTCTACGACGCCGTGGAGCAGGCCCGCGTCGAGGCGATCGGCTCGCGCCGGATGGCGGGTGTCGCCAGCAACATCACCGCGATGCTGGAGGACCGCTATCACCGCGGCGGCAAGTACGAGCAGATCACCGACCGGGCCGACGCGCCGATGGAGGACGCCGTCGCCCTGATGGTGCGCGAGCGCCTGACGGGGCAGGCGCCCCCGCCCGCCGCCCGCAAGATCGTCGATCTCTGGCGCGAGCACATCGAGGACAAGGCCGGCCGGAACCTCGACGGCCTGCTCGGCTCGCTGGAGAACCAGCGCGCCTTCGCCCGCTCCGTGCGCGACCTCCTCTCCTCCCTCGACATGGCGGACGAGACCCCCTTCGACCCGGAGGACGAGGAGAGCGAGGACGAGAACGAGGCCCAGGACGAGGAGCAGAGCCCGCAGGAGGGCGAGGCCGAGGAGCAGAGCCAGGGCGACCGCGCCGAGATCGAATCGACGGAGGAAGCCTCCGACGACATCGAGGAGGGCGCCACCGAATCCGCCGACGCGCCGTCCGGCGAGTTGCCGGAGGAAGCGGAGGATGCCGAGTCGGAGGAGGCCTCCGAATCCTCCCGGCCGCCGAGCCAGCGGGCGAACGAGCCGCGCGGACCCGAGTACAAGGTGTTCAACCCGCGCTTCGACGAGATCATCCACGCCGAGGATCTCTGCGACGCGGACGAACTCGCCCGCCTGCGCACCTATCTCGACAAGCAGCTCGCCCATCTCCAGGGCGTCGTCGGGCGCCTCGCCAACCGCCTGCAGCGGCGGCTCCTGGCCAAGCAGAACCGCGCCTGGGACTTCGACCTGGAAGAGGGCCAGCTCGACCCGGCCCGCCTCGTGCGCGTCGTGATCGACCCGTTCCAGCCCCTCTCCTTCAAGCAGGAGAAGGACACGAATTTCCGCGACACCGTCGTCACGCTGCTGCTCGACAATTCGGGCTCGATGCGCGGGCGCCCGATCACGGTGGCCGCGACCTGCGCCGACATCCTGGCGCGGACGCTGGAGCGCTGCGGCGTGAAGGTCGAGATCCTCGGCTTCACCACCCGCGCCTGGAAGGGCGGCCAGTCGCGCGAGGCGTGGCTCGCGGCCGGCAAGCCGACCTCGCCGGGGCGCCTCAACGACCTGCGCCACATCGTCTACAAGTCGGCCGACGCCCCCTGGCGGCGGGCGCGCAAGAACCTCGGGCTGATGATGCGCGAGGGGCTGCTCAAGGAGAACATCGACGGCGAGGCGCTCGACTGGGCGCACAAGCGCCTGCTGGGCCGGCCCGAGCAGCGCAAGATCCTGATGGTGATCTCGGACGGCGCCCCGGTCGACGATTCGACGCTCTCGGTCAATGCCGGCAACTACCTCGAGCGCCACCTGCGCTGGATGATCGAGGAGATCGAGACCCGCTCGCCGGTCGAACTCCTCGCCATCGGCATCGGCCACGATGTCACGCGCTACTATCGCCGCGCCGTCACCATCATCGACGCCGAGGAACTCGGCGGCGCCATGACGGAGAAGCTCGCCGAGCTGTTCGAGGAGGACGGCGCGCCGGCCCCCGTGCGCGCGCCGATCCGGGCCGCGGGCGGGCGCCGCTAGGCGGCCAGACCGAGTCCTCCTTCGAGGCGGGCGAGCGCCCGCACGAACACGTCCGGGTCGTCCACCGCCCGGGCCAGGACGAGGGCGCCCTGGATGGCCGAGACGACGTGCTCGGCCTCCGCCGCCGCGGCTCCCTCATCCCGGCCCGTCCGGCGCAGCGCGTCCGCCAGGGCGTCGCGCCAGCCGGCGAAGTAGGTGGCGATGCGGGCGGCGAAACGGTCGCGCACGTCGCCGAGCGCGAAGGCGCCGACGAGGCAGACCCGGCGGCCGGAGCGGAAATAGGCGTCCGTCTCGCGAAACATCCGGCGGATCGCGGCGGCCGGATCCGGATCCTCCCGCAGGGGCGCGAAGACCGCCCGCTCGAACCAGCCGTCGATCTCCGCGAGCACGGCCGCCGCCATCTCCTCCTTACCCCCAGGGAAGAAGTGGTAGAGGCTGCCCTTGCCCAGGCCCGTGCGGGCCCCGATGCGCGACAGGCTCGCGCCCTCGTAGCCGAATTCGCGGAAGATCTCGGCGAGCGCGGCGACGGCATCGGCGCGCTCGTTGACGGTGCGGGTCACGATCGACCCTCCGCGCGGCCTCAGAGGCCGAGATCGGTCAGGCCCGGATGGTCGTCCGGGCGCGGGCCGGAGCGGTCCCAGTGGAACTTGCGCTCGGCATCGCGGATCGCGAGGTCGTTGATGCTGGCGTGGCGCACCCGCATCAGCCCGTTGCCGTCGAATTCCCAGTTCTCGTTGCCGTAGGCCCGGAACCAGTCGCCGGCCGCGTCGTGGAACTCGTAGGCGAAGCGCACCGCGATGCGGTTCCCGCTATGGGCCCAGATCTCCTTGATCAACCGGTACTCGTGCTCCCGCTCCCACTTGCGGGTGAGGAACGCGACGATCGCCGGACGGCCCTGGAAGATCTCCGAGCGGTTCCGCCAGCGGCTGTCGGCCGTGTAGGCGAGCGAGACCTTCTCCGGGCTGCGCCCGTTCCAGCCGTCCTCGGCGGCGCGGACCTTCTGGATGGCGCTGTCCAGGGTGAAGGGCGGCAGCGGGGGGCGCGTCTCGGACATCGTGGCCTCGTCCAGTTTTGACCGATCGGATCAGTGTGTACCGATCGGTAAAATGGCGAGGCCGCGGCGTCAATGTTGATCCGGCGAGGGATCCGGCTCGGTGCGGGTCCCTGCGGGCGCGATGATTGATCGGACCGGGTTCCCTCTCCCGTTCGCGAGGGGGGGGACAGGGTGAGGGTTCGGCGTATCCGGAAACGGCGAACCCCTCACCCGGTCGGCTCGCGCCGACTCTACCTCTCCCGGACGGGAGAAGTGGGGCGTCGAGGCGTCCGAACGGCAGAAGGCCGCCGCACGGGTCCGCGTGCGGCGGCCTTCGGAGAACTGGCGGTCCTGCTGCCGGCCGGAGGCCGGCGCGGGCTCAGGCGGCGGCCTGCGTCTCGGTCTCGGCGAGCTTCTTCTCGATCTCGCGCTTCAGGAGACGGGCCGTCTGGGACAGCTCGATCTCGCGGGCCTTCACGAGGAACCCGTCGAGGCCGCCGCGGTGCTCCACCGAGCGCAGGGCGTGCGCGGTGACGCGCAGGCGGACGCGGCGGTTGAGCGCGTCGGAGGTGAGGGTGACGTTGCACAGGTTCGGCAGGAACCGGCACTTGGTCTTGCGGTTCGAGTGGCTCACGAGGTGGCCGACCTGCACGGCCTTACCCGTGAGTTCGCAGCGGCGCGACATAGCTTACAATCCCGTATCGTTCCGTGGGCGGTCAGAACTCGGACCGTGACAACCGGCGCGGCGCTCGCCGCGGGCCGCGCCCAAGCGTGATTCCAGGTCCAGCGGAGTCCTGTTGAAGGCGCGAGCCTATAGGCGATGGGGCCGCGCGCCGTCAAGGCGAAAGCCGCGCCCGGTGTGCCCTTCCCGGCATGGGCGGCGGCCCAACGCTCTGTTAACCATGCGGGAGGGATAACGCTTGCGTCGTGCCGAGGGTCAAGCCCGCGCGGCCCGAGCGTTGGGGATTCTGAGTCCGGACCATGTTCGCCACGCCCTCCATTCCGGTGACCTCGGCCTGCCCGCGCGCGGCCGCCGCCCTCTGCCTTCTCGCCGCCGTCGGGCTCGCGCCCGCCGAGGCCCGCCCCCGCGCGCCGAGATCCGCGCCCGCCACCGTGGCCGTCGATTACGGCGTCAACCTCGCCGGCATCCCGATCGGCACCGCGCATCTCTCCGGCGCCATCGAGGGTCAGCGCTACCGCATGGACGTGTCGGCGACGCTGACCGGCCTCGTCGGCGCCATCACCGGCGGCATGGGCTCGGCCCGGTCCAGCGGGCTCATCGGCCCGGGCCCGCAGCCGAACGCCTTCGCGATCTCGACCCGCACCTCGAATTCCGGGATCGCGGTGCGCATGGCGCTGGCGCGCGGCAACGTCACCCAGTCCGAGGTGACGCCGCCCCTCGTCGACATGGGCGACCGGGTGCCCGTCACCGCCGCCAACAAGCGCGGCGTGATGGACCCGGCGAGCGCCCTGCTGATGCCGGCCCGCGCGCAGGGCGACCTCACCGACCCCGAGAATTGCAACCGGACCCTGCCGGTCTTCGACGGCGCCACCCGCTTCAACGTGGTGCTGAGCTACGCCGAGACCCGCGCGGTCGAGAAGCCGGGCTATTCGGGTCCCGTCCTCGTCTGCAACGCCCGCTACCAGGCGATCGCGGGCCACCGGCCCGACCGCCCGGGCGTGCGCTTCATGGAGGAGAACCGCGACATGTCGGTCTGGCTCGCGCCCGTGGAGGGAACGCGGGTCCTGCTGCCGATGCGGATCTCGGTGCGCACCACGATCGGGACCAACATCATCGAGGCGACGCGCTGGACGCGCTCCGCCACCGCCGCGGCACCGGCCGAGACGGCCGCCGTCGCGAGCCTCGACGCGCAGCCGTAAGGCGCCCGCCCATGCGTGCCGCCCTCGGCCTGCTGGCGGCGCTGCTGGCGCTGCCCGCCTCGGCCGCGCCGCTCGAGGCGGGCTCGTCCTGCGGCGGGAACGCCTATTCCACCGCGCAGGTGACCGAGGGGCGCCCGCCGCGCCGCGGCCCGCTCACCGCGACGCCGGACACGCTCTGCGCGGATCTCCAGGGCCCGCGGCCGTCCGTGAACGTCGAGATCTACGGTCTGCCGGGCCTCTCGGGAAACGGCCAGACGGGTGCCGAGGGGAGTGGCGGATCGGAGGGTGCGGCCCCATATGAGGGTCTGCCTCCGCGCGGGGCGCGCCCGCCCGCCCTCCGCCACCGGGGCCATTGAGCGGCCACTCCGCACCTTCTTCCCGACGCCCACGGCGCACCACCGGCCGACCCGCCGCAGGACCGCCCCGCCCTGATGAATCGCCGCTCCCTTCCTCCGCAGGCCCGCGCGCGCGGCGTCACGGCGGTGCTCGGGCCGACCAATACCGGCAAGACCCATCTGGCGATCGAGCGGATGCTCGCGCACCCGACCGGCATGATCGGCCTGCCGCTGCGGCTGCTCGCCCGCGAGGTCTACCTGCGGGTCGTCGCCCGGGTCGGTCCCGAGAAGGTCGCCCTCGTCACCGGCGAGGAGAAGATCAAGCCGGACCGCCCGCGCTACTGGATATCCACCATCGAGGCGATGCCGCGCGACCTCGACGTCGCCTTCGTGGCGATCGACGAGATCCAGCTCGCCGCCGACATGGATCGCGGCCACGTCTTCACCGACCGCCTGCTCTACCAGCGGGGGCGCGAGGAGACGCTGCTGATCGGCTCCGCCACCATCCAGCCCCTGGTCGAATCCCTGATCCCGGGCGTGCGCACGACGACGCGCCCCCGCCTGTCGCAGCTCAGCTTCGCGGGCGAGAAGAAGCTCTCGCGCCTGCCCCGTCGCACCGCGATCGTCGCCTTCTCGGCCGAGGAGGTCTACGCCATCGCCGAGCTGATCCGGCGCCAGCGCGGCGGAGCGGCGGTGGTGCTGGGCGCGCTCTCGCCCCGCACGCGCAACGCGCAGGTCGAGCTCTACCAGTCGGGCGACGTCGATTATCTCGTGGCCACCGACGCGGTCGGGATGGGGCTCAACCTCGACGTCGACCACGTGGCGTTCGCCGCCAACTGGAAATACGACGGCACCCGCTTCCGCAAGCTGACCCCCGCCGAGATGGGGCAGATCGCGGGGCGCGCCGGGCGCCACCTCTCGGACGGCACCTTCGGCTCGACGGGGCGCTGCCCGGCCTTCGACGCGGAGATGATCGAGGCGATCGAGAGCCACAGCTTCGAGCCCGTTCGGATGCTGCAATGGCGCAACCCCGACCTCAGCTTCCACAGCCTCGATTCCCTGCGCGAGACCCTCGACGAGCACCCGCGCGAGAACGGGCTGACGCGCGCGCCGATGGGCGAGGACCAGCAGGCGCTCGAGATCCTGATGCGCGAGGACGACATCCGCGACATGGCGACCGGCACGAAATCCGTGCAGCGCCTCTGGGACGTCTGCGGCGTTCCCGATTACCGGAAGGTCCACCCGCAGACCCACGCCGACCTCGTGGCGCAGCTCTACCGCTTCCTGATGCGGGGCATGGCGGGGCGCATCCCGAACGACTGGTTCGCCCGCCACGTCGCCATGATCGACCGGACCGACGGGGACATCGACGCGCTGTCCCAGCGGATCGCGCAAGGGCGGACCTGGACCTTCGTGGCGAACAGACCCGACTGGCTCGTCGACCCGGAACATTGGCAGGGCGAGACGCGTCGGGTAGAGGACAGGCTGTCCGACGCCCTGCACGAGCGCCTCGCGAGCCGCTTCGTCGACAGGCGCACCAGCGTCCTGATGCGGCGCCTGAGAGAGAATACGATGTTGGAAGCCCAAATTTCTCCCGGCGGGGACGTGACCGTCGAGGGACAGCATGTCGGCCATCTCCACGGCTTCCAGTTCGTGCCGGACCCGGGCGCCGAGGGACACGAGGCCAAGACCCTGCGCAGCGCCGCGGAGAAGGCCCTCGGCGGCGAGATCGAGGCGCGGGCCGAGCGCTTCGCGGCGGCCGCCGATTCGTCCCTCGTCCTCAGCCACGAGGGCGTGATCCGCTGGACGGGCGATCCCGTCGCCAAGCTCGTGCCCGGCGACAAGCTGTTCGAGCCGCGCCTGCGCCTGATCGCGGACGAGCAGCTCGCGGGCCCGGCCCGCGACAAGGTCGAGGCCCGGCTCAATGCGTGGATCAAGGCCCATGTGGTGCGCCTCCTCGGGCCGCTCATGGAGATCGAGACCGCCGCCGACCTGGTCGGCCTCGCCAAGGGCATCGGCTACCAGGTGGTCGAGGCCCTCGGCGTCCTGGAGCGCTCGAAGGTGACGCACGAGATGCGCAGCCTCGACCAGGACGGCCGCGCGACGCTCCGCCGCCACGGCGTGCGCTTCGGCGCCTACCACATCTTCCTGCCGGCCCTCCTGAAGCCCGCGCCCCGCACGCTGGCGGCGCAGCTCTGGGCCCTGCGCAACGGCGGCCTCGAGCAGCCCGGCCTCGACGAGATCGCGCATCTGGCCGGTTCCGGCCGCACCTCGATCAAGGTGAACCCCGAGATCGCCAAGGGTCTCTACCGGGCGGCGGGCTTCCGCGTCTGCGGCGAGCGCGCCGTGCGCGTCGACATCCTGGAGCGGCTCGCCGACCTGATCCGCCCCGCCATCGCCTACCGGCCGGGCACCACGCCGGGCGAGCCGCCGGCCGGCAGCGCGGACGGGGACGGCTTCGTCGGCACCGTCGGCATGACCTCCCTCGTCGGATGCTCGGGCGAGGATTTCGCCTCGATCCTGAAATCGCTCGGCTACGTCGCCGAGAGCCGGCCGGGACCCGCCATCACCGTGCCGCTCCTGCCCGCCGCCTCGACCGAGCCGGTCCGCCCGACGGTCGCGCAGCCCTCCGAGACCGCCGAGGCGACAGGCGACGCCCCGAGCGCCGAAGCGATGGCGGACGCCGCAGCGGAAGACGAGACCGTCGCGAGCCAGGATGCGGCCGAGACGACGCAGGAGGCTCCGGACGCGGTGGAGCCCGCGGAGGCTCCGGCCGTTTCCGAGGATCAGCCGGTCCCGGCGGCTGGCGAGGAAACGCCCGCGGCGGAGGCCGAGGCCCCCGCGGAATCGGCTGCGGCCGAGCCGGAGAGCGAGGGCGAGCCCGCCGAGGGCACCGAGACGGCGCCCTCCGCCGAGACGGCCGACGCGGCGCCTTCCGAGGCTGCCTCGGCTGAGACCGAGGTGGCATCCTCCGAGACCGAGGCGGCAGCCGCCGAGCCTCCGACCGCCGAGACTCCGGCCGCCGAGATTTCGGCCGCCGAGGCGGCCGAGGCCGCCCCGATCGAGGTCTGGCACCTGCACCGTCATCAGCGGCCCGCCCACCAGCGCCCGAACCGGCCGCGCGGCCAGCAGGGCCGCGGGCGCGAGGGCGCTCAAGGGACCGGGCGACCGGAGGGCGAGGCCCGCCGCGAGGGCGGGCGCGGGCCGGACCGCCAGCGCGCGCAGGGAGCCG
>NZ_SMNT01000054.1 GCF_004348265.1 Methylobacterium segetis | reverse complement strand
CGCTCGGCGCGGCGGCGGGGCGCCGCCTCGGCGGCCTCGGGCTCGACCTCCGGGCTCGCGGCCTGCGGCGCGGAGGCAGGGGGCGTCGCGGATCTGGGTGCCGCGCTCTCGGGCGCCGGCTTCGCGGCCTTGCTCGGCGGGTCGACCCAGCCCGGCTGCGCCCCGGCTTCGCCCGCGCAGAGCAGGGTGCCGAGCAGCGCGGCGGCGGAGACGGTAGGGAGAAGAGAGCGCATGCAGATCACCGGGTCGCGAGGCGACGGAGACGGGGTGCCGGAAGGTTCTGACCGGCCGGGCCGCTTCCCGAGCCGGGAGAAACGCCGCCGGAGGTGCGGAGGGTTCCACGAGGCGCGAGCCTGACGCCCGATGGCATGCCACGCGCCCGCCCACCGGAGCAAGGCTCCCGCGACGCTCTGCCCGTAATCCCGGGAATCCACGCGGCTCGCCGCGTATCGCCCGAGAATCCAGGCCTGCCGCCTATCGCCCGAGAATCCACGCGGCCCGCCGCGTATGGCCGGGGAAATCCACGTGCTCCGCCCCGTATCGTGATGCCGATCCCTGCATTTCCGCGGCGGCGCACCCTTGAGTTCGGGGCGCGGGCAACCAAGTTCGTCGACAACCCGGGTCCGGGCCCCTCTGGCGGTCGAGGCGTCGACCGTGATGTCGGACCTCTTCCCTGCCTTTGCGTTGACGCGGCGCGAATGCACCGGAGAGCGCTCCTTGGCTGACCGTTCGAGACATCTCCTGCCCCTGGAGCCCCGCCGATGAGCGCGGCCGCCCCGCCGCGCCGGGCGCTCCTCCTCGCCAATCCGAAGGCCCGCAACGGCGGCGCCGCCCTCGACGAGATCCGCGCGATCCTGCGCCGCGGCGGCATCGAGCCGTTCGAGCCGCCGGAGAACCCCGATTGCAGCGACACGATCCGGGCGCATGCCGGGACCTGCGACCTCGTCATCCTCGGCGGCGGCGACGGCACCATGAACGCGGGCGCCTCGGGGCTCGTGGATGCGGGCCTGCCCCTCGGCATCCTGCCGCTCGGCACCGCCAACGACCTCGCCCGCTCGCTGGGGCTGCCCCTCGATCCGGCCGCGGCGGCGCGCCTCATCACCACGGCCGAGCCGCGCCCGGTCGATCTCGGCTGGGTCAACGGCCACTACTATTTCAACGTCGCGAGCATCGGCTTCTCGGCGGAGCTCGCGGGCGACCTGACGGCCGAGTCGAAGAAGGCGTGGGGCACGCTCGGCTACGGCATCGCCGCGATCCGGGTCTTGCGCCGGGTGCGCCCCTTCACCGTGACGATCGAGCATGACGGCACCGTCGAGAAGGTGACGACGATCCAGGTCTCGGTCGGCAACGGGCGCCATTACGGCGGCGGCATGACGGTGGAGGAGGGTGCGGCGGTCGATGACGGCCTGCTCGATTTCTACAGCCTGGAGATCGCCCATTGGTGGCGGCTCATCACCCTGTTGCCGGCGCTCCGCAGGGGCACGCAGGGGCAGTCCAACGACGTGCGCGCCTTCAAGACCACCGAGATTGTGCTCAGGACGCGAAAGCCCCGCCCCGTGAACACGGACGGCGAGCTGACCACCCACACGCCGGCGCATTTCAAGGTGCTGCCGGGCGCCCTGCGCATCTTCGCGCCGCCCCCCTCCGAGCGGCCGGATGCCGCCGCGGGCGCGGCGAGCCGCCTCCTTCCCCTCTAGATTTTGGATCCCTCGCGCCGTGGACAGCTATCTTCAACTCGCCGCCGACCCCACCGTCTGGGCGGCGCTCGCCACCCTGATCGTGATGGAGGTCGTCCTCGGCGTCGACAACCTGATCTTCATCTCGATCCTGACGAACAAGCTGCCGGCCGAGCAGCAGCAGAAGGCCCGCCGCATCGGCATCGGCCTCGCCCTCGTCCTGCGGCTCGGGCTCCTCGGCACCGTCGCCTACATCGTCCACCTGACCCAGCCCGTCTTCGAGGTGTTCGGCAAGGGCTTCTCCTGGCGGGACATGATCCTCATCGGCGGCGGCCTGTTCCTGCTCTGGAAGGCCACCAAGGAGATCCACGAGAGCGTCGATCCGCACCCGGAGGAGGGGACGGGCGGCGCGTCCCTGAGCTTCGCCGCGGCGATCGGCCAGATCCTGATGCTCGATCTCGTCTTCTCGATCGACAGCATCATCACGGCGGTCGGCATGACCGAGCACGTGCCGGTCATGATGATCGCGGTCGTCGTCGCCGTGATCGTGATGCTGGTGGCCGCCGATCCGCTCTCGCGCTTCATCGCGGCCAACCCCACCGTGGTGATGCTGGCGCTCGGCTTCCTCATCATGATCGGCATGACGCTGATCGCGGAGGGTTTCGGCGCGCACGTGCCCAAGGGCTACATCTACACCGCCATGGCCTTCTCGGCGGCGGTGGAGGGCCTCAACATGTTGGCCCGCCGCCGCAAGCGGAGGAAGGCGGGCGGCGCGTCCGAACCGGCCGGGCAGGCCGTGCCGGTGCAGCGGCAGGCGAAGGCGTGACCCCTTCCGCCCCGCGCGGCGCGCGCCGCGCGGGGCGGGCGTCTCACCAGCGGTAGATCAGGCTGCCGATTACCGTGGCGGGAGCGCCGCGGTAGCAGAAGCCCGCCTGACAGTTGGTATAGTCGCGGTCGAAGATGTTGAAGGCGTTCACCTGTGCCCGGAAGCCCGCGTATTTCGGATCGAGCGCCGCGAAATCGTAGGCGATCAGCGCATCGAACAGCGTGACGGTGGGGTTGCGCACCGTGTTCTCGTCGTCGGCGAAGCTCGAACTCGCGTAGCGGATGCCGCCGCCGATCTGCAGGCCGTGCAGGGGCGAGGAGGGCGGAAACAGGTAGGTGCCGAACACCTTGATGGTGTCGCCCGGGATGCCCGACAGGGTGTTGCCGTCGATCGCCTGGCCGGTCACCAGCGAGGTCTGGCTCACGAACTGGAAGTTGAGGTGCGTGTAGGCGAGGGTGAGGTTCGTGCCCGGCGCGAGGTTGGCGATCAGCTCGCCCTCGAAGCCGCGGGAGCGGACCTCGCCCGTCGCCACCGTGAAGGCGAGATTGGTCGGGTCCTGGCGCAGGATGCTGGTCTGGACGATGTCGAAGCCCGCGAAGGCGGCGGTGATGTTGGTGCCGGGGACGGCGTATTTCACGCCCGCCTCGATCTGGTCGCCGGTGGCGGGCCTGAACGCCCGGCCGCTCGCATCCGCGCCGACCTGCGGCGTGAAGGTGGTGGCGTAGCTCGCATACGGCACGAGGCCCGGTGCCAGCGTGTAGTTCAGGCCGACGCGGCCGGTAAAGGCGGTGTCGTTCTGGGTGGTGGAGGGGCCGAGCGCCCCGGGCACGCCGCTCGCCGTCGTCTGCGAGACCCAGTCGTGCCGGCCGGTCAGCGTCAGGACGAAGCGGTCCCACTTCGCCTGCTCCTGCAGATAGAGGCCGACCTGATCCTGCGACTGGCGCGCCGCGAGCGTCAGGACCGGCCGCGGGATGAATTGCCGCCCGTAATTCAGGGTCGCGAGGTCGAGGTCGGGCGCGGTGCCGAAGCCGCCCACGCGGTCCCAGTCGAAGTGCAGGTAGTCGAGCCCGCCGAGCAGGGTGTGGGCGATCGGCCCGGTCTGGACATGGCCCTCGATCTGGTTGTCGAGGGCGACCGAGTGCAGGTTCTCGATGAACAGGCCCGTCGAGCGCTGCGCGGTCAGGCCCGTCACGGAATCGATCTGGACGTAGGGGAAATCGCCGTTGACGCCGTAATAGCGGAAATTCTGCCGGACGATCAGGTCGGGGCTGACCTTGTGCTCGAAGGCGTAGCCGATCCGGTATTGCTGCTGCGTGAAGGCGTTGAAGGCCCCGTCGCCCTGGTAGTAGCGCGACACCCGGAATCCGGGGAAGTTGTAGAAGGCCGAGGTGCCCGGCAGCTTCGAGTTCTGGAACTCGGTCAGCAGGGTGAAGGTGGTGTCGGCGGACGGCTTCCAGGTGAAGGCCGGCGCGATGTTGAAGCGGTCGTCCGTGGCGCCGGGCAGGAAGGTGTCGGACTGGCGAACGATTCCGGTGAGTCGGTAGGCCATCGTGCCGTCCGAGCCCTCGACCGGTCCGCCGAAGTCGAAATTGCCCTGGAAGCGGTCGTAATTGCCGCCCTGGACCCAGAGCTCGCCGAAGCGGGCGAAGACGGGACGCTTCGTCGTCACGTCGACGATGCCGCCGGGAGAGCCGAGGCCGTAGAGGCCCGAGGCCGGCCCGCGCAGGATGGTGACGGCCTCCGTGCCGTAGGGCTCGATGCGCGGCACCGCGAGGCCGACCGCGGATTGGCGCAGGCCGTCGCGGAAGACGCCGTCGTAGGTTGCCGAGAAGCCGCGGATGTAGAAGGCGTCGAAGCGGGGATCGAAGCCGAACACGTCTGTCGACGTGCCCGGCGCGTAGGCCAGCGCCTGGTTGAGGTCCTGCACGTTGCGGTCGTTGAGTTGCTCGCGGGTGACCACGGTCACGGATTGCGGGGTCTCGATCAGCGGCGTGTTGGTCTTGGTCGCCGTCGGGCTCGCCTTCGCCGTGTAGCCGACGACCCCGCTCGGGCCGCCGCCACCGCCGCTCGTGGCCGCCCCATTGCCGATTCCGGGTCCCGGCTGCGGCACGCCGCTGCCCTCCACCGCGATCTGGTCGAGCTGCACGCTGCGTTCCTGTGCCGATGCGGAGCCGGCTCCGGCGAGTGGGGCGAGCGCGACGGTCGCGGCAAGACGAAGGGAGAGGGGACGAGCACGCATCGACAGAACCTCGGATGTCGCGCGCCTCACGCGCGGCTCACGAGACTTGCCTCGTCAAGCTTAAGCAATCAAGACAAAAAGACTCATCTGAAATTGGACTTAGAAAACTTACAAACTACAGCGCTGTACTGATATCATCCGAGACAATCACGGTCCGATCCAGCAGGCCGATCTGCCGGTTCTTCCCGGATGCCGGCTTGCCGAAGACCGCGCGGTCCTCACAGCTCCGGCATCCGCGAGGCCGCCTCCTCGCGCGCGCAATAGGCTTGGTCCGGCGCCGGGCCGCTGCCGGCCAGCGCCTTGCCGAGGTCGGCCCTCGCCCGCTCGAGATCGGCGCGGAAGGTCGCGTTGGCCTGGAGCGCCGCGACGATCGCCGCCCCGTTCGTGCGGCCGGCCTCCACGTCGCTCATCCAGTGCACGCCGCAGACGACGCGGCTCTCGCCATAGGCCCGTCCGCGCACGAGGATCGCGCTCGCCTTCTCGGGGACGAGGGAGGCCATGATCAGGGCGTAGGCCCAGCCCTGCGAGGCGTGGCCGGACGGGTAGCTGTAGCTGTCCGTGAGCTGCTGCGTCCGCTGCACGCAGATCGGCGCCTCGTTGCCGACGAAGGGGCGCAGGCGCCGGTAATGCACCTTGGGGCCGCGGGTGCCCCGCGCGATGTCGAGGCGGGCGCGCTCCAGGAGGGTCATCAGGGCGGGGACGCGGGCTTGGTCGAGCTTCGTGCCGAGCACGCAGGCGAAATTGTCGAGGATCGCGGCGGCGCCCTCCGCCACGTCGGCGGCGGCGAGTTCCCAGCGGGTCGTGCCCTTCAGCGCGCGAGTGGCGTTGAAGGCGGCGCGGTCGGCCGCCTCGGCGGCCGAGTGGCTCGCGGGCGGCGGCGGCAGGATCGCGACCGTGTCGGGCACCAGCGCGTCCGTCAGGTAGGGCTGGTGGGCGGGCTCCCGGGGCTTCAGCGTGTCGGCGCCGACGGACGGTGCCGCCTTCTCCTGTGCGGCAACGGGGTCCGGAAGGGCCGTCGCGGGGGCCAGCAGGGCGAGGGCGGCGAGGGCCGGCAGGAGACGGGGCATCGGGGGACCTTGGGGGCGGGAACGGCTCGGAGCGCGGGGTAGGGTGGCTCGGTGACGGGCGCGTGACGCGCTCAGGCGGCGCGGATCGCGGCGGCGACCTCGCCGGCATATTCCTCGTGCGGGCTCAAGGCCCCGGGCACCGTCGTCCTCGCGACGCGGCCGGTGGCGATCAGGGCATCCATCTCCGCTCCGGAGCGCCGGGGAGCGCGCTCGGGCCGCAGCACCTGGATCGGCGGTAGTTTGCCGTCAAACAAAGCCAGGAACCCCTCTCGGGTCTCGACGGGGTCGAGGGCGCCGGTCACGAAGGCGGCCGTTCCGAAGCGCCCGCCCGGCTGGCGGGTGATGGCGTGCTTGTCCGCGATGATTCCGGGCGTGACGTGGGCGGGGTCCGCGTAGACGTGGGCGCGCAGCATCCGGCCGATCACGGGCGGGCTGATGTTGATGCGGTAGAGCACGTCGCCGAGGAAGGGCGTCTCGACGAGGCGGCGCAGGCCCCGGAACAGGCCGCGCCGCTCCGGCCCCATCACGGTCGGCAGGGGGCCGCGCCACGTCGGCGCCACGAGGATCAGGCGTTGAAACCGGCCCGGATGGCGGCCGGCGGCCGCGACGAGGTAGGGGGCGGCATGGCCCGCGGCGATGCCGAGGGCGTAGGGGCCGGGCAGGCTCGCGAGCAGCGCGTCGAGGAAGGCGTGAAGGGTCTGCGGCGCCAGCGGCAGCCGCGCCCGCGGCTGGTCGCCGAAGCCCGGCCAATCCGGGATCAGGCAGCGGAAATCGTGTCCGAGATCCTTGGCGAGCGCCCGCATCTCGGCGCGGGCCGAGATGGAGGAGAGGGCCGGCAGGAGCAGCGCCTCCGGCCCGTGGCCGACCACGTCGCAGGGCGTCGGGACCCTCCGCCCCGCGACGTCGAGGGACAGGGTACGGGTGGCGTGCGCCGGCTCGACCATCTCTCGCGCGTCCCTCGCTCGGGCTTCCTCCGGGCAGGCTCCGCCGAATCGCGTCGGCTCACCCGGCCCGGAACGATGTAGCGTGTTTCGTGGATCTCATCCGCGTGACACGTCGCGCCGCCGCGCGGGCCCGCTCAGGTGCGCAGCAGCTCGTTGATGCCGGTCTTGGCCCGCGTGCCCGCGTCGACGCGCTTGACGATGACGACGCAGTAGAGGCTCGGACCGGGGCTGCCGTCGGGCAGGGGCTTGCCGGGCGTCGTGCCGGAGACGACCACGGAGTAGGGCGGCACGCGGCCGTAGAAGACCTCGCCCGTGGTGCGGTCGATGATCTTGGTCGAGGCGCCGATATAGACGCCCATCGAGAGCACGCTGCCCTCCCCGATGATCACGCCCTCGGCCACTTCGGCGCGGGCGCCGACGAAGCAATTGTCCTCGATGATGACGGGATTGGCCTGGAGCGGCTCCAGCACGCCCGCGATGCCGGCGCCGCCGGAGATGTGGCAATTCTCGCCGACCTGCGCGCAGGAGCCGATCGTCACCCAGGTATCGACCATGGTGCCGCGCCCGACATGGGCGCCGAGATTGATGAAGGAGGGCATCAGGACCGCGCCCGGCGCGATGAAGGAGCCGCGGCGCACGAAGCAGCCCGGCACCGCCCGGAAGCCGGCCTGCCGGAAGGCGGCCTCGTCCCAGCCCTCGAATTTCGAGGGCACCTTGTCCCACCAGGGCGCGCCGCCGGGGCCGCCCTGGATCGGCGCCATGTCGTTGAGGCGGAAGGAGAGCAGGACGGCCTTCTTGAGCCACTGGTTGACCTGCCACTCGCCCCCGACCTTCTCGGCGACGCGCGCTTGGCCGGAATCGAGGAGCGCCAGCGCCTCGTCCACGGCCTCGCGCACGGGGCCGCGCGTGCCCGTGTCGATGCCGGTGCGCTCCTCCCAGGCGGTTTCGATGGTCGTCGCGAGGTCGGCGTGGGACATGGGGCGTTCTCGGGGAGGCTCGAGCGGAGGAATGTGGCCCGTGCTTACAAAAGCCCGTTCGGCCTGTCACCTCGGCGGAGCCGGGCTCAGAGCGCGTCGAGCCGGGCCCGAACCTGCTCCAGGCCCTGCATCAGCCCGCCGAGCTCCTCGGCCAGCGTGCCCTCGATCGCGGCGGCGGCGTCGGGGAACTCCTCCAGCACGCGGCGCATCAGGGTGGGGGTGATGCGCATGACCTCGGCCGGCGCGGCGGCACGGGCCTCGCTGGGGCGCTCGCCGCGCAGGAACAGGGCGAGCTGGCCGATCAGGGCCGAGCGGCCGGCCGCGACCGGCTCGGCGCCGGGCACGCGCGGCGCCAGCTCGATCACGCCGGACATCACCACGAAGCCCCCGTCGGCGGGCTCGCCCCGCGCGAACAGGAGATCACCCGCGGCGAGGCTGCGCCGCTCCGCCGCGAAGGTGAGGAGGCGAAGAGCGTCCCGCCCCATCAGGCCGAACAGGGGCGCCGCGCCGAGGATCGCGATGTCGTCGTCGAGCGCCAACCCTCAAGCCCCGCCTCAAGCCCCCGGCACGATCCCGCCGCCGGGTTGTTTAGCCGAAGGTTGTGGCGCGCACCACGTGCGCGTCGTTGGGGGCCGCACGGAGTGCGCGTCAGGGCAGCAGCTTGTAGCCGCCGCCCTCGGTCACCAGGATCGCCGCGGTCGCCGGGTTCGGCTCGATCTTCTGGCGCAGGCGGTAGATGTGCGTCTCGAGGGTGTGGGTGGTGACGTGGGCGTTGTAGCCCCAGACCTCGGCCAGCAGCGTGTCGCGCCCCACCACCTCGCGCCCCGCCCGGTAGAGGAAGCGCAGGATCGCGGTCTCCTTCTCGGTGAGCTTCAGCTTGGAGCCGCGCTCGCCGACGAGGAGCTTCGCGCCCGGCCGGAACGTGTAGGGGCCGATCTGGAAGATCGCGTCCTCGCTCGCCTCGTGCTGGCGCAGATGCGCCCGGATGCGGGCGAGCAGCACCGCGAACTTGAATGGCTTCGTCACGTAATCGTTGGCGCCCGCCTCCAGCCCCTCGACCGTATCCTCCTCGGAATCCTGGGCGGTGAGCATGATGACGGGGCCGCGATAGCCGTTGCGGCGCATGATCCGCACCGCCTCGCGGCCGTCCATGTCGGGCAGGCCCACATCCATGACGGCGAGGTCGATCCGGTCGTCGGCGACGCGGTTGACCGCGCCGGTCGCGTCGGCCTCGCTCACCACGATGAACTCGTCGTAGAGATCGAGCTGCTCGGTCAGCGTTTCGCGAAGGGTCGCGTCGTCGTCGCAGATGAGAAGGCGATGGGGGTTCGGCATCGTCCGTGGGACTCTTCAAACAGGGCGCAGGCTTCTCCGAAGCCGGGTATCGCCGGGTCCGGCCGGCCGTTCGTCGGAACCGAGGATATCGGAAAGGGTTCGGGCGGCAGAAAGGGGCAAAGGGGCGCGGTGAGCGTTCGGGCGCCCGGCCGCGTAACCCGGGCATACGCATCAAAATAATGCGGATTTCGCGAGTGGGAATTGGTTTGCGCACAATTATACAGCATTTTCCGTCGCGCCGTCAGGCGATCTTGCCGGTCTCAGTCCCTTTGCCGGCTTCGCGAAGGAACGAGGCGATGAGGCTCGCAGGACGGCTCGGAGAAGGCCGGTGAGGCGAACGACCCTGTCCCGCATCCGGGTGCGGCCCGTCATCGGGGACCGCGCCCGCGGGCACCTCGTGGCCGGCTCGTCCGTCATCCCCTGCGCCCTGGGCCGCTCCGGGCTCACCCGGGCGAAACGGGAGGGCGACGGCGCCTCGCCGGTCGCGTGCCTGCGCCTGCGCGGCGGCTTCTACCGGCCCGATCATTTCGGGGCACGCCCCGCGACGCCGCTCGCCCTGCGCCCGACGGGGCGCCGCGACGGCTGGTGCGACGACCCGCGCGACCGCCGCTACAACAGGCCGATCCCGCTGCCCGCCCCCGGCGTCAGCGCCGAGGAGCTCTGGCGGGCGGACGGCCTCTACGATCTCGTCGTCGATCTCGACTGGAACCGCGGGCCGATCCGGCCGGGCCGCGGCTCGGCGATCTTCCTCCACGTCGCCCGCCCCGGCTACGGGCCGACCGAGGGCTGCGTGGCGCTCAAACGCGCCGATCTCGTGCGCCTCCTCCGCCGGCTCGGGCCCCGCACGCGGATCCAGATCGGCTGAAGCGGTTCAGTTAGCCGGCACAGCAGATGGCGTGAGAGCCACCGAAGGGCGGGGACGGCCGACGACGAGGATCAGGGAGGCGGCGACGAGGCAGAGGGCTCCCGCCACGAAGAAGGCCGGCAGGTAGCTCGACAGCTCGGACCGGGACAGGCCGGCTCCGTAAGCGGCGGCCGCCGCGCCGAGCTGATGCCCGGCGAAAACCCAGCCGAAGACGAGGTTCGCCCGCGCCCGACCGAACCGTGCGGCCGTGAGCTTCACCGTCGGCGGCACCGTGGCGATCCAGTCGAGCCCGTAGAACACGGCGAAGACGGACAGGCCCGCGAAGGAGAAATCCGTGAAGGGCAGGGCCAGGAGCGAGAGTCCGCGCAACCCGTAATACCAGAAGAGCAGCCAGCGGTTGTCGTAGCGGTCCGACAGCCACCCCGAGGCCACGGTGCCCGCGAAATCGAACACGCCCATCGCCGCGAGAACGCTCGCCGCCTCGACCGGCCGCAGGCCGAAATCGGCGCAGAGCGGCACGAAATGGGTCTGGATCAGGCCGTTCGTGCTCGCGCCGCAGATGAAGAAGGTGGCGAACAGGATCCAGAAGACCCGGGTGCGGGCCGCCTCGCGCAGGGCGTCGAGGGCGCCCGCTGGCGGCGCGGCGGCCGGTGCGGCGCTGCCGGCTTGCACGGTCTCTCCGTAGGGCGCGAGGCCGATCTCCTCCGGGCTGTCGCGCATCAGCAGGAAGACGGCGAGCGCCGCCAGCGCGAGGAGGCCGCAGATGAGGAGGAGGGCGGCCCGCCAGCCCTGCGCCTCGGTGAGCCCCGCGAGCAGCGGCAGGACGATGAGCTGCCCGGTGGCCGAGCTCGCGGTGAGAAGGCCGACGACGAGGCCTCGCCGGCGCGAGAACCAGCGGGTCGCGACCGTCGCGCCGAGCACCAGGGCCGTCAGGCCCGTGCCGAGCCCGACGCCGATGCCCCACAAGAGGACGAGTTGCCAGACCCGCTCCATGGCGAGGGAGGCGATCAGGCTGGTGCCGATCAGGCCGAGGGCCGCGAGCACGATACGGCGCGGGCCGTACCGGTTCATCAGGGAGGCCGCGAACGGCCCCATCAGGCCGAACAGGACGAGCCGGAGCGCCAGCGCCGACGAGATCTCGGCCGTGCTCCAGCCGAATTCCTTCTGGAGCGGCAGGATGAGGACGCCGGGCGCACCCACGGCACCGGCCGTCACGAGCATCGTGAGGAAGGTGACGCCCGCGACCACCCAGCCATAATGGATGTTGCGTGCGGCGAGGCGGCGGGGCAGCGCGTTCAAGGAGAGGGAGAGGCTCATAGGGTGCGGCCGCGCGTCGGGCTTCGGTGCACTCGCCTGAATCGGCGAGAAAGCTGCATATGCACTCTTTACACGGGGCTGCCAATTGGTCACGAGCAGTGACCGACTGACAATGCAATGAAGGGTTGCATAGATGGACGACCGGCCGACGCTCACGCCCTGCCACTGCCTCGCGGTCCGGCAGGCGGCGCGGCAAGTCACGCAACTCTATGACCGGCACCTCGCGCCGACCGGTCTGCGGGCAACCCAGTTCGCCCTTCTCTCGACCCTCGCGCGCCTCGGCTCCCTGGCCGTGCACGAACTCGCCGCGCATCTCGTGATGGATCGCACGGCGACGGGCCGCGCCCTGCGCCCGCTGGAGCGGGACGGGCTGGTGCGGATCGCACCCGGGCGGGATGCCCGGACGCGCGCCCTCAGCCTGACGCAGGCGGGCCTCGCGCGGCTCGAGGCGGCGCGGCCCCTGTGGGAGCAGGCGCAATCCGCCTTCGAGTCGGATTACGGGGCGGCCGAGGCCGACCGGCTTCGCCGCGCGCTCGGGCGCGTGGTCGGTCGCGACGCGGCGGAGGAGGGTGCGGCGGCCTGAGAGCGGGATCGCCGCGCAGGGTTTCGAGAACCGGACGGCCGCGCGGGTCGGCCCTCCCTGTCTGCGAACGGGCGGCGATCTACGGCTTTGGCCGTCCCCCGAAGATGGCAGTGCCGACGCGCACATGGGTCGCGCCCATCTGGATCGCGGCCGGGTAGTCGGCGCTCATCCCCATCGAGAGGATCGGCAGGTTGTGGCGCGCGGCGATCCGGGCGAGCAGCGCGAAATGCGCCGAGGGCGGATCCTCGGCCGGCGGGATGCACATCAGCCCGTTGATGGCGAGCCCGTGCGTGTCGCGGCACTCGGCGAGCAGCACGTCGACCTCGGACGGTGAGACGCCGCCCTTCTGCGGTTCGTCGCCGGTATTGACCTGGATGAGGAGCTTCGGGGCGCGGCCCGCGCGCGCGATCTCCTTGGCGAGCGCCGCCGCAAGCGAGAGCCGGTCGAGGGAGTGGATCACGTCGAACAGGGCGACCGCCTCGCGGGCCTTGTTCGATTGGAGCGGCCCGATCAGGTGCAGTTCGGCATCCGGATAGGCTTCGCGGAGCCCGGGCCACTTGGCCCGCGCTTCCTGCACGTAGTTCTCCCCAAAGAGCCGCTGGCCCGCTTCGAGGGCCGGCCGGATGCCCTCCGCCCCGATCGTCTTCGAGACCGCGATCAGGTGGATTCCCGCGGGATCGCGCTCCGAATCCTCCGCTGCCCGGCGGATGCCCGCCCGCACCGCGTCGAGCCCGGCCACGATCTCGGCGCGCCGCGCAGGGGAGGCGGTATCGGGCAGAACGTCGCTTTCCGGGTCGCTCATGGTGTCGCTCATGGTGTCGCTCATGGGGTCGCTGATGGTGCCGCTCATGGGGTCGCTCATGGGCTCACGCGTCTCGACGAATTCGGGATCGAGGCCGGGAGGTATCACCGGGGCCGCCGAGGGCAAGGGGGCGGGCAGGGGAGGGATGACGGATTGGTTGACCGCGCACCGTCCTCCTGTGGTAGTCCGGCCCCCTGCAACGCCCGCCAAGGGGCTGGCGCCGCATCCGTTTCCGCCCTCTCCCGCATCGAGACCTGGCGCCCCCGCATGACGAACGCCGCGACCCCGTCCACCGCTCCGGAGCGCTACAACGCCAAGGAGTCCGAGCCGCGCTGGCGGAAGGCCTGGGACGAGGCCCGCCTCTTCGAGACGAAGAACGACGATCCGCGCCCGAAATACTACGTGCTGGAGATGTTCCCCTACCCGTCGGGGCGCATCCATATGGGCCACGTGCGCAATTACGCGATGGGCGACGTGGTGGCCCGCTACAAGCGCGCGAAGGGCTTCAACGTGCTCCACCCGATGGGCTGGGACGCCTTCGGCCTGCCGGCCGAGAACGCCGCGATGGAGAGGCGCGTCAACCCGCGGGACTGGACCTATGCCAACATCGCGGCGATGCGGGCGCAATTGCAGTCGATGGGCCTGTCCCTCGACTGGAGCCGGGAGATCGCTACCTGCGATCCCGACTATTACAAGCATCAGCAGCGGATGTTCCTGGACTTCCTGAAGGCCGGGCTCGTCACGCGCCGCACCGCCAAGGTGAACTGGGACCCGGTCGATCACACGGTGCTCGCCAACGAGCAGGTGATCGACGGGCGCGGCTGGCGCTCGGGTGCGCTGGTGGAGAGCCGCGAACTCACGCAGTGGTTCTTCAAGATCACAGATTTCGCGGACGACCTCCTCTCGGCCCTCGATCGTCTCGAGCGCTGGCCCGAGAAGGTCCGGCTGATGCAGAAGAACTGGATCGGCCGCTCGGAGGGTCTGGAGGTGCGCTTCCGCCTCGCCGAGCCGCCGGCAGGCGCCGAGGAGACGGTCACGGTCTACACGACGCGCCCCGACACCCTGTTCGGCGCGAAGTTCCTGGCGATCGCCGGCGACCATCCCCTCGCGGCGACGCTCGCCGCCGGGAACCCGGAACTGCAGAGCTTCATCGAGGAGTGCCGCCGCACCGGCACGGCGCAGGCCGCGATCGATACGGCGGAGAAGCTCGGCTTCGACACCGGCCTGAAGGTCCGCCACCCCCTCGACCCGGACTGGCTCCTGCCGATCTACGTCGCGAATTTCGTGCTGATGGAATACGGCACCGGCGCGGTGTTCGGCTGCCCGGCCCACGACCAGCGCGATCTCGATTTCGCGAACAAGTACGGCCTCGGCAACACGCCCGTCGTCTGCCCTGAGGGGCAGGATCCGGCAAGCTTCGTGATCACCGACGTTGCTTATGACGGGGAGGGGCGCCTCATCAATTCGCGCTTCCTCGACGGGATGACGACCGAAGCGGCCTTCGCGGCCGTCGCCGATCGTCTGGAAGGCGAGGAACTCGGCGGCGCGCCTGTGGCGTGCCGGAAGGTGCAGTTCCGCCTCCGCGACTGGGGCGTCTCGCGCCAGCGCTACTGGGGCTGCCCGATCCCGATCATCCACTGCGAGTCCTGCGGACCCGTGCCGGTGCCCGTCGAGGACCTGCCGGTGAAGCTGCCCGACGAAGTCTCGTTCGACATTCCCGGCAATCCGCTGGAGCGGGATACCGCGTGGCGCACCGTACCGTGCCCACAATGCGGAGCGCCCGCCCGGCGCGAGACCGACACCATGGACACGTTCGTCGACTCGTCTTGGTACTACGCGCGCTTCACGGCGCCCTGGCTCACGGACGCGCCGACCGATCGCGAGGCGGTCGATCACTGGCTTGCCGTCGACCAGTATATCGGCGGCATCGAGCATGCGATCCTGCACCTGCTCTACGCCCGCTTCTTCATGCGCGCGATGAAGGCGACGGAGTGGTCCGGCGTGTCGGAGCCCTTCGCCGGCCTCTTCACCCAGGGCATGGTCGTCCATGAGACCTACAAGGACGAGGCCGGTGCCTGGGTGCAGCCGGCCGACATCCGCCTCGTCAGCGAGGGCGGGGAGCGCCGCGCGTTTCACGTGAAAACCGACGCGCCCGTCTCGATCGGCCCGATCGAGAAGATGTCGAAGTCGAAGAAGAACGTGGTCGATCCCGACGACATCATCGCGAGCTACGGGGCCGACACGGCCCGCTGGTTCATGCTCTCCGACTCGCCGCCCGAGCGGGACGTGATCTGGACCGAGGAGGGCGTGCAGGGTGCGGCCCGCTTCGTCCAGCGGGTCTGGCGCCTCGTCAACGGGGCGGCGGTCGCGCAAGGGCAGGGCGGTGCCGCGGATGCCCTCCTCCGCAAGGCCGCCCACAAGGCCCTCGCCGCGGTCGAGGAGGATGTGGAGCGGCTGCGCTTCAACCGCTGCGTGGCGCATGTCTACACGCTCGCCAACGCCCTGGAGGAGGGCCTGCGCGCCTCCGCCTCCGCCGCGGCGGCCGGGGAGGCGGTGGCCATCCTCGTGCAGCTCATCGCCCCGATGATGCCGCACCTCGCCGAGAGTTGCTGGAGCCTGCTCGGGCGTTCGGGCCTCGTGGCAGAGGCCGGTTGGCCCGCGATCGACCGCGCTCTCCTCGTCGAGGACGAGATCACCCTGCCCGTCCAGATCAACGGCAAGAAGCGTGCGGACGTGACCGTGCCGCGGGATGCCGACACGGCCGCCGTCGAGGCGGCCACGCTCGCCCTGGAACCGGTGCAGCGCGCCCTCGAGGGACGCGCGCCCCGCAAGGTCATCGTGGTCCCGGGCCGGATCGTGAATCTCGTGGTCTGAGCGCGGTTCGCCCCGCTGTCGCCCTGAAGGAGTCGTAAAGCTTGCGCCTTCATAAATGGGTGACGCGTTGGCCCGCCTCGGCGTAAGAGGCGGGACCGGATTCAAGCGGGGCAGCGGCGGGCGATGATGCGTGGGGCTCGGGCCGAGATGAAGCGTGGGATCGCCGCCAGAGCGGCGCGGCTCGCCCTCGCGGGCGCGCTTGCCGTAAACCTTTCGGCCTGCTTCCGCCCCCTCTACGGCCCGACCGCCTCGGGCGAGCCGATGGGCGCCCTGCTCGCCTCGATCCAGGTCGACGACATCGCGATGGCGCAGGGCCAGGAGCGCATCGGGCATTATCTGCGCAGCGAGTTGATCTTCGATCTGGACGGATCGGGCCAGCCCGCCGCGAAGCGCTACCGCCTCAAGATGCAGGGCAGCGAGACGGTGCAGACGCCGATTGTCTCCTCGCAGACGGGGCGCGCCGAGTCCGGCACCATCATCGCCAACGTCAAATACGCCCTCGAATCCCTCGACGGCACCCGCATCATCACCGAGGGCGTCGCGACCTCGACCGCCACCTACGACCGCTCGGTCCAGCGCTTCGCCTCGCTGCGGGCCGCACGCGACGCCGAGATCCGCCTCGCCAAGGTGCTCGCCGACCAGATCAAGACCCGCATCGCCTCGGTGATGGCGGCCAAGCCTTGACGGCGGTCAAGGCGGGCGATGTCGAGGGCCTGATCCGGCGCGGGCCCGATCCGAAGATCCCGGTCATCCTCGTCTACGGTCCCGATACCGGCCTCGTCGGCGAGCGGGCGAAACGCCTGGCCGAGGCCGCGGTCGCCGATCCCGACGACCCGTTCGCCCTCGTGAAGATCGACGGCGACGTTCTCGCCTCCGATCCCGGCCGCCTGATCGACGAGGCCGGCACGGTCGGCCTCTTCGGGGACCGGCGCACGATCTGGGTGAAGGCCGGCAGCCGCAACTACGCCCCTGCCGTCGAGGCCGTCCTCAAGAGCGAGATCCCCGGAACCCGGATCGTCGTCGAAGGGGGAGATCTCGGAAAATCCGCGCCGCTTCGCACGCTCTGCGAGCGCTCGGCCCGGGCGCTCGCCCTGCCCTGCTACCCGGACGACGAGCGGGCGCTCGCCGAGCTCGTCCGCCAGACCCTTCAGGACAGGGGCCTCAAGATCGCCTCGGACGCGCGCGACCTCCTCGTGGCGAGCCTCGGCGGGGATCGGCGCGCCAGCCTGTCCGAGATCGAGAAGCTGGCGCTCTACGCATCCGGCCAGGAGGCGGTCACCAGCGACGACGTCGAGGCTATCGTGAGCGACGTCGCGGGCAGCGTGCTCAACACCCTGATCGATGCCGCCTTCACCGGGCGCGGCGGCGAGGTCGAGCGGGACTTCCGCCGCTTCCGCCACGAGGGGCTCGACGGCTCGGTGATCCTCGGCGCGGCCCTGCGCCACGCGCTCACGCTCCTTGCCACGCGCCTCGCCGGAGAGGGCAAGAGCCCGAGCCTGATGGCGGCGGGCTGGCGCGGCCTGCATTTCCGCAGGCGGGCGGATGTCGAGGCGCAGCTCGCGCGCTGGTCGCCGGCCGCCCTCCGCCAGGCCGTGCAGATCCTGCAGGAGGCCGTGCTCGCCTCCCGCCGGGCGGGCCCGGATCTCGCCCATGCCCACGCCTCGGCCGCGCTCCTGCGCATCGCGGGCGAATCGCGCCGCCGGGGGTAGGGCGGGGCGCCGGGCGGGAGCTACGCCGGTCCTGGTGACGCGTGCTATCGGTTCCGGGCAAGCGGCGCGGATCGACCCGCTCTCCGGAGGATGCCATGCCTCACTTCACCTCCCGCCGCAGCCTGTTCGCCGCGCTCGGCGCGGGCGCCGCCGGCCTCCTGCCGCGGGGTGCGCGAGCCGCGACGCCCGCCGAGGGCGAGGCCGAGATCTGCGTCCTGACCCCCCAATCGATCGAGGGGCCGTTCTATCGCGACCCCCGACTCGTGCGTACCGACATCACCGAGGGCCGGCCCGGCATACCCCTGCGGATGCGCCTGCGCATCGTGGAGGCGGGCTCCTGTCGGCCCGTGCCGGGCGCCCGTGTCGACATCTGGCATTGCGACGCGCAGGGGCTCTATTCAGGCTATCCGGGGCAGGGGGATTCGCGCAGCCTCGACACGTCCGGGCAGACGTTTCTGCGCGGCAGCCAGAGTACGGATGCGGCCGGGTGGGTCGGCTTCGAGACGATCTATCCCGGCTGGTATGCGGGTCGGGCCACGCACATCCACGTCAAGGTCTTCCTCGACGCCCGCACGATGCTGACGGGGCAGATCTACTTTCCCGACGCGCTCAACGAGTTCCTCTACACGCAGGTACCCGCCTATCAGGGCCGCCGGGCCGAGCGCTTCATCGTCAACGCCAATGACGGGATCGCCAACGAGGAGGATCCGCAGCGCCGCGCCTTCTGCGCCGTGAAGGAGGAGGCGGAGCGCTACGTGGCGAGCCTCACCCTCGGCGTCGACCGCAGCCGAGACGCGGGGGGCGGGGAGCGGCGCGAGAGCCGGGGCGGGCGCCTTGAGCGCCCGGAGCCGGGGCCGGGCGGCGGCCCACCGCCAGAGATGCGCCGCCCTGCCCGCCTGACCACGAAGGATCGTCTCTCCGCCCTGGTGCCGGGCCTGAGGCGCGAGCCGTAGAATTCAGCCGGCTGCCCCGTCGAGCCGGCGCCGCAGCGCCTCGAGCTCGTCCGGGCTGCCGTAGCGGATGCGGATCTCGCCGACCCCGTCCGCCTTCGCCTTGACCACGACGCCGAGGCCGAGGGCACGGGTCAGGCTCTGCTCCAGGGAGCGAAGGGCGGCGTCCTTCTCGGGGCCGCGGCGGGGCCGGCCGGGACGGGGCTCGTCGCTCTCCGGCACCTCGGCGGAGGCGAGCGCCTCGACCTCGCGCACGGACAGACCCTCCGCCACGATGCGCCGTGCCACGCCCTCGGGATCGCGCACGCCGAGGAGCGCGCGGGCGTGGCCCGCCGTGATTTCGCCCGCCGTCACCCGGTCCTGGATGGTCGGTGCCAGTTGCAGCAGGCGCAGGGTGTTGGCGAGGTGGCTGCGGCTCTTGCCGAGGATGTCGGCGAGTTCCCGCTGGCTGTAGGCAAACTCGCTCATCAGCCGCTCGTAGCCCGCGGCCTCCTCGATGGCGTTGAGGTCGGTGCGCTGGACGTTCTCGAGGATCGCGTATTCGAGCGAGGTCTTGTCGTCGATCTCGACGACGACCACCGGCACGTCGGTGAGGCCGGCGCGCTGGGCCGCGCGCCAGCGCCGCTCGCCCGCCACGATCTCGTAGGTGCCGGGCACGTTCGCCAGCGCCCGCACCACGATCGGCTGGATGACGCCGCGGGCCCGGATCGAGGCCGAGAGCTCCTCGAGATCCGATTCCTGGAAGCGGCGGCGGGGATTGCGCGGGTTCGGCCGCAGGAACTCCACCGCGACCTTGCGCTGGCTCTCCGGGCGGGCGCCGTCCGCGCCGTCCTGCCCGAAATCCCCGATCAGGGCCGCGAGGCCGCGCCCCAGGCGGGGGCGTGCCGAATCGTCCGCCATCGCTGCCACTCGCTGAACTCCGTTACGCTGTTCGATACGCTGAAGGCGGGCCGCCTCATGCCGCCACGGGCATGCGGCCTTCCCGCTGGATGACCTCGGAGGCGAGGCGCAGATAGGCCTGCGAGCCCGCACATTTCAGGTCGTAGAGCAGGACCGGCTTCCCGTGCGACGGCGCCTCGGACACGCGCACGTTGCGGGGGATCATGGTCTCGTAGACCTTCTCGCCCATGAAGCCCCGCACATCCGCGACCACCTGCGCCGAGAGATTGTTGCGCGGGTCGAACATGGTCAGCACGATGCCCTGGATGGTCAGGCGCGGGTTGAGCGCGCCGCGGACCTGCTCGACTGTGCGCAGGAGCTGGCTGAGGCCCTCGAGCGCGAAGAACTCGCATTGCAGCGGCACCAGGACCGCGTCGGCGGCGGCAAGCGCGTTGATGGTCAGGAGGTTCAGGGAGGGCGGGCAATCGATCAGGACGTAGGTGACGGCCTCCGTGCTGGTGCCCGGCGCGTTGATGTCCTTGAGGACGTTGCGCAGGCGGTGCGAGCGGTCGGCGGAGCTCGCCATCTCCAGTTCGAGCCCGAGCAGGTCCATGGTCGAGGGCGCCACCGAGAGGCGCGGCACCGCGGTCGGGATCACGGCCTGGGACAGGGCCGCGTCGCCGGCGAGCACGTGGTAGGTCGAGACGCGCCGCTGGCGCCGGTCGATGCCCAGCCCGGTCGAGGCGTTGCCCTGCGGGTCGAGGTCGAACACCAGCACGGTCTCGCCGATGGCGGCCAGCGCGGTGCCGAGATTGATCGCCGTCGTCGTCTTGCCGACGCCGCCCTTCTGGTTGGCGAGGGCCAGGATCCGCAGCGGACGCTTGGTCTCGGCGGCGGGAGAAGGAGTGTCGCTCGTCATGGCTCCACGCGGTCGAGGGCGGTGACGCGGACGATCCGCGCCGCCGAGTCGGTCTGGCTCGGCAGCAGATCGTAAACGAATCTCCACCGCCGCGCAGCTTCGGTCAATTCCGCCCCGACCTCCCTGCCCTTCGGAAACAGGCCGGTGGTGCCCGATTTCAACACCGGCTCAGTCCAGGCGAGGAGCTGGTCGAGGGAGGCCAGCGCCCGCGCGCAGACGATCTCGACCCCCTGATGATCGCCGATCACCGCCTCGATCCGGGCGTTGCGAACCCGGGCCGGGGCGCCGGTCACGCGGATCGCCTCGGTCAGGAAGGCGCATTTGCGCGCGTTGCTCTCCACGAGATCGACCCGAAATCCCGGCCGCCCGGCGCCCGCTATGGCCAGGATCAGGCCGGGAATGCCGGCGCCCGAACCGAGATCGAGCCAGGTTCTCGCCTCCGGCGCCAGGGCGAGAAGCTGCAGGGCGTCGGCAACGTGCCGTGTCCAGACCTCGGCGAGGGTGGCCGGGCCGACGAGGTTCTTCACGCCCTGCCAGCGCCGGAGCTGCGCCACGTAGAGATCGAGCCGCTCGGCTGTTTCACGTGAAACACCGGCCGCCGCGAGGACGCGATCCCGGTCCGACATCATCGCGTGGCCGCGTCGCGGCCGCCTCGGCGCGCATGAGCCGCGAGCAGGGTGAGGGCGGCCGGGGTGACGCCCTCGATGCGCGCCGCCTGACCGAGCGTGCCGGGCCGCACGGCCTCGAACTTCGCGCGCATCTCGTTCGAGAGCCCGGCGATGCCCGCGTAATCGAGGCGAGGGGGCAGGGCCACGGCCTCGTCGCGCCGGAAGGCGGCGATGTCGGCCTGCTGGCGGTCGAGATAGACGGCGTAGGTTGCATCCGTCCGGAGCCGGTCCGCGTCCTGCGGCCGGACCTGCCCGAGTTCCGGCCAGACCGCGGCGAGCCGCGCCCAGTCGATCTCGGGATAGGACAGGAGCTGGAAAGCCGTACGGCGAATGCCGTCGCGATTGAGGCTGATGCCGTGGCGACGGGCCTCGTCCGGCGTCAGGCTCAACCCGTCGAGCCGCGCGCGCACGGTCTGCAATTCGCCCTGCGTCGCCTCGAAATGGGCGGCCCTCCGGGAGCCGACGCAGCCATAGGCCAGACCGCGCGGGGTGAGCCGCTCGTCGGCATTGTCGACGCGCAGCGACAGCCGGTATTCCGAGCGCGAGGTGAACATGCGGTAGGGCTCGCTCACCCCATGGGTGACGAGATCGTCGATCATCACGCCGAGATAGGATTCGGCCCGGTCGAAGAGCGCGGGCGCGCTCCCGCCGGCCGAGCGGGCCGCGTTGAGGCCGGCGACGAGCCCCTGCGCCGCCGCCTCCTCGTAGCCGGTGGTGCCGTTGATCTGCCCGGCGAGGAACAGCCCGGGCAGGCGTTTCGTCTGCAAGCTCGCGTCGAGCTCGCGCGGGTCGACGTAATCGTACTCGATGGCGTAGCCCGGCCGCACGATCGCGGCGCGCTCCAGCCCGGGGATCAGGGCGATGAGATCGCGCTGCACGCTGTCCGGCAGGGCGGTCGAGATGCCGTTCGGGTAGACGGTGGGATCGTCGATCCCTTCCGGCTCCAGGAAGATCTGGTGGCCCTCGCGGTCGCCGAAGCGCACCACCTTGTCCTCGATCGAGGGGCAATAGCGCGGCCCGCGGCTCGCGATGCCCCCCGAATACATCGGCGAGCGATGAAGGTTCGCGCGGATCAGGTCATGGGCGGCGAGCGTCGTCCGGGTGATGCCGCAGCGGATCTGCGGCGTGGTGATGCGCTCCGTCAGCGTCGAGAAGGGAACCGGCTCCGCATCGGCCTCCTGCATCTCCAGGCCCGCCCAGTCGATGGTACGGCCGTCGAGGCGCGGCGGCGTCCCCGTCTTGAGGCGGCCCAAGCCGAAGCCGAGACGGTCGAGGGTGGCGGCAAGCCCGAGGGCGGGCGCCTCGCCGACCCGGCCTGCCGGCACCTGAACCTCGCCGATATGGATGAGCCCGCGCAGGAACGTGCCGGTGGTGATCACGACGGCACCGCAGGGGAGGGTGCGCCCGTCGGCGAGCGTCACGCCGGCCACGCGGCCCTGCGCCACGACGAGATCCTCGCAGGCACCCGCCACCACGTCGAGACCGCCTGTCTCCGCCACCGCCGCCTGCATCGCGGCCGCGTAGAGCTTGCGGTCGGCCTGCGTGCGGGGGCCGCGCACGGCGGGACCCTTGCGCCGGTTGAGCAAGCGGAACTGGATGCCGCTCGCATCGGCCACGCGCCCCATCAGCCCGTCGAGGGCGTCGACCTCCCGGACGAGGTGTCCCTTGCCGAGGCCCCCGATCGCCGGGTTGCAGGACATGGCGCCGATCGTTGCCGGATCGTGGGTGACGAGGGCGGTGCGGGCGCCGAACCGTGCGGAGGCCGCGGCCGCCTCGACGCCGGCATGGCCGCCGCCGACGACGATGACGTCGTAGGATGGGGAAGAGAATGCACGCATGGGCGGTGATTACGCGCCGCGCGGGATTTCCGTCAACGCGACGGGCCTGATCGATCGGAGCGCCCCCACCTCTCCCGTTCGGGAAAGGTCGAGCCCGCGGGACGCGAACCGGGTGAGGGGGCCTAGGTTTCCGGAGGGGTAATACCCCTCACGCCAACCCTCTCCCGAACGGGAAGGGGCGCGCGCCGTGGCGCGCACGACGGCGATGTATCTCGCTAAATCATTGTTTTGATTGTTTTTTCGGCGGACTTCGTTACTTGCCGATGCAGAAGCCGGAGAACAGCCGGTCGAGCATCTCCTCGACGCCGACATGGCCGCCGACCTCGCCGAGGGCGCGCACCGCGAGGCGCAGATCCTCCGCCACGAGTTCCGGCAGGGGAGCACCGGCCACCACCCGGTCGAGGCTCTCGACGCAGCGCGCGAGCGCCGCACGGTGCCGCTCGCGGGTGATGAGGGCGTCGCCGCCGCCGAGCGCACCGCGCGCTGCCGCCTCGATCGCGTCGAGCAGGCGGTCGAGGCCCTGCCCCGTCAGCGCCGAGACGGACAGGCCGGGGCCGCCCGGCTCCGCCAGATCCGCCTTGGTGGTCACGGCGAGCCCGGGCGGCCCGGGATCCGCCGACGCGGGCGCGTCCGCGGCCGAGAGGTGCAGCACGAGGTCGGCGCTCGCCATGCGCGCTCGCGTGCGCCGGATGCCCTCGGCCTCGACGCAATCCTCCGTCTCGCGCAGGCCCGCCGTATCGACGAGGATCACGGGCAGGCCGCCGAGATCGCAGCGGACCTCGATCGCATCGCGAGTGGTACCCGGCACGTCGGAGACGATCGCCGCCTCGCGGCGGCTGAGCGCGTTGAGGAGGGTGGATTTCCCCGCATTCGGCGGCCCGGCGAGAACCACGTGGAAGCCCTCGCGCAGCCGCTCGCCGCGGCGATCGTCGCGCAGGGCGGCGGAGATCTCGTCGCGCAGGTCGGCCGCCTTGCCGATCAGGGCAGCGTCGAGGCCCGCCTCGTCGACGTCGCCCTCGTCGGAGAAGTCGAGCGCCGCCTCGGCGCCCGCGAGGCACGCGATCGCGCGGGCCCGCCACGCGGCGACCTGGCGGCCGAGCGCCCCGTCGAGCTGGCGGAGCGCCTGACGCCGCTGCGCCTCGGTCTCCGCGTCGATCAGGTCGCCGATGCCCTCGGCCTCGGTGAGGCCGAGGCGCCCGTTGAAGACGGCGCGGCGGGTGAAGGCACCGGGCTCGGCGGCCCGGCAGCCGGGGAAGGCGCAGAGCGCCCGGATCACGCCCGCGCGCACGGCAAGACCGCCGTGGAGATGGAGTTCCGCCATGTCCTCGCCGGTATAGGTCGCCGGGCCGGGCAGCCACGCGACGAGGGCGCGGTCGAGGACCTCGCCCGTCTGCGGGTCGCGCAGGGTCCTGAGGCTGAGGCGGCGCGGCGGCGGGCAGGCACCCGCGAGCGCGGCGAGAAGCGGCTCGCAGACCGGGCCGGTCAGCCGGATGACGGCGATCGCCGCGCGGCCGAAGCCGCTCGCGGGGGCGAAGAGGGTGGAGGGGCTCGCCATGCGGGCGCGCGTCCGGCGAGGGGGGCCGCGCGCGGGCGCGGCCCCTCGCGGCTCAGGTGTTCATGGAGTCGAAGAAGTCGCCGTTGCTCTTCGTCTGGCGCAGCTTGTCGAGCAGGAACTCGATCGCGTCGGTGACGCCCATCGGGTTGAGGATGCGGCGCAGCACGTAGGTCTTCTTGAGCGCGTCCGGCGGCACCAGGAGCTCCTCCTTGCGGGTACCGGAGCGGGTGATGTCGATGGCCGGGAAGATCCGCTTGTCGGAGACCTTGCGGTCCAGGATGATCTCGGAATTGCCCGTGCCCTTGAACTCCTCGAAGATCACCTCGTCCATGCGCGAGCCGGTGTCGATCAGCGCGGTCGCGATGATGGTGAGCGAGCCGCCCTCCTCGATGTTGCGGGCCGCGCCGAAGAAGCGCTTCGGGCGCTGCAGGGCGTTGGCGTCGACGCCGCCCGTCAGCACCTTGCCGGAGGAGGGCACCACCGTGTTGTAGGCGCGCCCGAGGCGCGTGATCGAGTCGAGCAGGATGACGACGTCGCGCCCGTGCTCCACGAGACGCTTGGCCTTCTCGATCACCATCTCGGCCACCTGCACGTGGCGGGTCGCCGGCTCGTCGAAGGTCGAGGCGATGACCTCGCCCTTCACGGAGCGCTGCATGTCCGTCACCTCCTCGGGGCGCTCGTCGATGAGCAGCACGATGAGGTAGCACTCGGGGTGGTTGAGGGTGATCGACTGCGCGATGTTCTGCATCAGCACGGTCTTGCCCGTGCGGGGCGGCGCCACGATGAGCGCGCGCTGGCCTTTGCCGATCGGCGCGACGATGTCGATGATGCGCGGCGAGAAGTCCTTCCGGGTCGGGTTGTCCAGTTCGAGCTTGAACCGCTTCGTGGGGAAGAGCGGCGTCAGGTTGTCGAAATGGACCTTGTGCTTGATCTTCTCCGGGTTCTCGAAGTTGATCGTGTTCACCTTCAGGAGGGCGAAGTAGCGCTCGCCGTCCTTGGGGCCCCGGATCGGGCCTTCGACGGTGTCGCCGGTGCGCAGGCCGAAGCGGCGGATCTGGGTCGGCGAGATGTAGATGTCGTCCGGACCCGGCAGGTAGTTCGAGTCGTTCGAGCGCAGGAAGCCGAAGCCGTCCTGCAGCACCTCTACGGTGCCGGAGCCGATGATCTCGACCTCCTTGGCAGCGAGCTGCTTCAGGATGGCGAACATCAACTCCTGCTTGCGCATGGTCGAGGCGTTCTCGACCTCGACCTCCTCGGCGAAGGCGATCAGGTCGGTCGGCGTTTTCGACTTCAGATCCTGCAGCTTGATCTCGCGCATGCCGTCGAGTTCGGCAGCAATGATGCTGCCCTCGGTCGGCAGGTCCGCGGTGGCGAGGACATCGGGGGTTTGCGTCATGTGGACTGTAAAACCGGCAAAGGGGGACGGTGACGGGACGGGAATGGTGCTTCGCGCCGGGCGCCGCGGGGGCGCCAACAAGTCAGGTCACGCAGGTTCTGGTGGCCCCGGGCATCGACTTGGCTGAGCCCTCACGGCTCATGGATGCGGTACGGCGCTTATAGGAGGGCACCTGTCCATACCGCGTTTCCGGTCCCGGCTCAAGTCCCGTACGGCGCCGCTGTCCCGGACCAGACGGTGGGGCCGGCCCCCGGGGCGCGGAGCGCCGCTCAGCGGCGGCGCAACCGGACGTAGAGGGCGCCGGCCCCGCCATGGTGGCGCGAGGCCTCCTCGAAGCCGAGGACGATGCCGCGCAGCTCCGAGCCGCGCAGCCAGTGGGGCACGCTCCGGCGCAGCACGCCGCGCTCGGAGAAGGCGTCGTCGAACGTGGGACCGCCCTTGCCCGTCACGACGAGGACGTGGGCGTGCCCGGCCGCCCGGCAGCGCATCAGGAAGCCGACGAGGGCAGCGTGCGCCTCGGCCTGGTAGAGCCCGTGCAGGTCGATCCGTGCCTCGACGGGCAGCGTGCCGCGCTTGAGGCCGAGGCGGGCGCGCCGCTCCAGGCCGCTCGGCGGGGGAGCCGGCGGCGGCACGGGCGCCTGATAGGGCGGCATCGTGGGCGCGGCGATCCGGGCCTGAGCCTTGGTTACGGGCTCGGCTCCCGGCTTGGCTGCGGTCTTCGAGGCGGGCTTCAGCGTCGCCTTCAGCGTCGGGTTGGCCGCGGCTTTGGCCGCGCGCGGCGCGGCGGGCGCGGCCTCCGGCTCGGGAGGCTTCGACCGCGCCCGGCCGCGCAAGGGGGTCACGAGCCGGGCGATCTCGTTCCAGAGGCGGCTCTCCGCCTCGGTGAGCGCGCGGGTTCGCCGGGGCGGTCTCATGCGGGCGCCCGCATCTCAGCGCCCCCCGGCCGCGGGCTTCGGCAGCAGCACCACGAAGCCGACCGCGTCGCGCAGGTTCCCGGCCGCCACGCCCGCCGCGCCGCCGGTGCCGAGATAGAGGTCGCCCCGCGCCGGCCCGACGATGGCCGAGCCCGTATCGGCCGCGACGACGAGCCGGCCGGCCTCGGCCCCGCCGCCCGGCAGCCGGCCTTCCAGCCAGAAGGGCAGGCCGTAGCGCCAGAGGTTGGCATCGACCGCGAGGCTGCGGCCGGGCGCGAGCGGCGCGCCGGCGGCCCCGGGCGGCCCGAGGGCGGGATCCTTCACCTCCGCGAGGCGGAAGAAGATGTAGGAGGCGTTCTTCCGCATCAGGCGGCGGCCCTCCGCCGGGTTGTCCCGCAGCCACGCCGTCCAGCGGGCGAGCGTCAGGCCCTCCAGCGGCAGGTGCCCCTCCGCCACGATCAGCTTGCCGACCGAGGTGTAGGGGCGGCCGTTGCGCCCGTCGTAGAGCACCCGCACCGAGCGCCCGTCGGGCAGGCGCACCCGGCCCGAGCCCTGCACCTGCAGCACGAACAGGTCGACCGCGTCGCGCAGGTAGAGGAGGGGCCTGCCCCGCTCGGCCAAGGCCCCGTCCTCGATCGCGGCCCGGTCCGGATAGGGCTCGAGGCGATCCCCGACGGCGCGGGCGGCGCGCAGCGCCGGGTCGAGGCCGGGCCGGGTCTCGCCGGGTTCGAAGGTGACGAGGTCGTCGGGCCGGGCGAGGACCGGGGCCGTGTGGTCCGCGTCCCGCGTGAGCGAGCCCGCGAGCTCCGGCTCGAAATAGCCGGTGAGGAAGCCGAGGCGCCGCTCCGGGTTCGCCCCGTCGGCCGGCCGCACCACCCGGTAGGCGTCGAAGCGGGCCGCGAAGAAGGCGCCGGCCCCCTCCGCGGACACGCCCTCGGCCGCCCGGCAGGCGGAGGCGAGATCCTCGAGGGGCCCCGCCACCGTGGGCAGTTGCGGCGGCGGCGCCCCGGCGCAGGTCCGGCGGAAGGCGTCGAGGGCGGCCGCCGCATCGGTGCCGGGGAAGCCGGGCAGGCTCGCGGGCAGGACGGGCTCCAGCACGGCCTCGCCGACGCGCAACGGCCCGGCCGCGTGGAGGGCCGGGCCGGGCAGGGCGAGCATCAGGAGCGAGGTGGCGAGCGCGGCCGCTCGGGCCGCGCGATGTCCTACCGGTCGGGCGCGCACGGCATCAGCAGGGTCAGGTGCCGGCCTCGGTGGCGACGAGCTGCCAGTTCGGGTCGCGGCTGCCGAGGGTGCGGGCGAAGGTCCAGACATCGGGCACCTCGACCACGGTCTCGGCGCTGCCGTCGACGACGGCCCCTTCGGCGTTCCGGGTCGCCGTGATCAGGTTGGAGAGGAAGCGCACGGTGATCTGGGCGACGCGGTTGCGCACGTCGACGGCGACGATCTCGGCCTTGTCGATCGAGACGAAGGTGGTCTCGACCGTCTGGCGCTCGCGCTCGCGCTCGCCGATCGCCCGCTCGAACCCCTCGCCGACCTCCCGGGAGAGGAGGGTCCGCAGCGTCTTGCGGTCGCCCTTGGCGAAGGCGATCACGATCGTCTCGTAGGCGGACTTGGCGCCGTCGACGAAGGCGCGCGGGTCGAAGGCCGGCTCGATCTGCACCACCTGCTCCAGGCCGCGGGCGACGGCGGAGCCGGGCTCGGCGATGCCGCGCCAGTCCCGCGCCTCGGCGACGGCGGCCTGGCCGCGGTCGGCGGCCTGCGCCCGGTCGGCGCCGGGCAGGCGCACGACGTTGTCGCCCTCCTGGCGCCCGGCCGGCGGCTCGGTGCGGCTGCGGTCGAGCGGCTTGAAGGGCGAGCGCTCCGTGCCCGTCTTCTGGCCGAGGACCGAGCGCAGGCGCCAGATCACGAAGACGGCCAGAGCCAGGAAGATCAGGGTCGTAAGGTCGAAGGTATCCTGCATCACCGATCCGATGGTGGCCGCGCCGCCTGCCAGAGGCTCCGCCGGGTCCGCCGCGTTGTTCCCCATGCCTGCCATGAGGCACCCGGAGCAAGGCGGCGGTGAGGCGGCCTGTCGAGGGATTGCTTCATGTCGGGCTCCGAGAGCACCCCGCAGAGACCCCCCGTTTCACGGAAGCCCCCGGCCCGCAACGGCGGATCCGGGAGTTTCGCGAGAGGCTCTTAACGGACCCCCGCGCAAGGATCGAGCCGAACGTCGACGGCACGACCCGCGATGGAGGGCATATGGGGCGCCGTCGCGGAGGGTTCCAGGCAGCCGCGCCAGCGATCTGAGCCGCCTCGCGGGAAGGGCCGGCGCCCCGGCGGCGCGGCCGTACGGTTCCCGTCCCCCGCCCCCCGTCTGAGGCCGACCGGCTTGCTTGTTCCAGCGGGGCGGCCGTGTTAGCGCGCTGCCGCGCCGGGTTCGCGGATCGGGGCGTCCGGGCACGCGGCACCTCCCGCCACCCGTGCGCGACGGCCCCGGGATCGCGGGCGTCCCAGAGACGACTTTCGAGGAGGATGACACGCCATGGCCGACTCTCCGGCACCGAACGGCAACGGTGGCGCCACGGCGCAGGCCGAGAACGCGCCCGCGATCAACGCGCTGGCCCAGTACGCCAAGGACCTCTCGTTCGAGAACCCGAACGCGCCGCGCTCGCTCCAGCCCCAGGAAGGCCAGGGCCCGCAGATCAACATCCAGGTCAACGTCAACGCCCAGCAGATCGCCGAGGCCGATTTCGAGGTCGAGCTGACGCTGGAGGGCGACGCGAAGATCAACAACGAGGTGCTGTTCGCCTTCGACCTGAAGTACGCCGGCATCTTCCGCATGCGCAACATCCCGCAGGACCAGCTGCATCCGGCGGTGATGATCGAGTGCCCGCGCCTGCTCTTCCCCTTCGCGCGGCAGATCGTCGCCGAGGCCGTGCGCAACGGCGGCTTCCCGCCCCTCTACATCGATCCGATCGATTTCGTCGGCCTCTACCGCCAGAAGGCTCTGGAGGCGCAGGCCCAGCAGGCCGGCGGCCCGCTCGACGCCTGAGCCGCCCCGCGGCACCCGACCCGATCGCGCTCCGTCTCCCCGGCTCCGTCCCCCTCTCCCGTTCGGGAAAGGGTCGGGGTGAGGGGTGCGACCCCTCCGGAAACCTCGCATTCCTCACCCGGTCCGCGTCCCGCGGGCTCGGCCTCTCCCGTTCGGGTGAGGCGGGGCATCCGAGCCGGGGAAAATTGCCGCGCTCGGGATCCCTCGAGGCAGGCTTGCGCATTGAAGGGACCTCGGCGGCGCCGTCGGCCCGCCCCCGCCAGCGCCCGGATCCATGAACGCCACAACGCATCTCGGCCTCATCAACGTCTTCATCGGTGACATCCAGGGCGGGCTCGGGCCGTTCCTCGGCACGTGGCTCGCGGAGACCGGATCGTGGAGCCCGGCGCGGATCGGCTTCGTGACCACCCTGGTCGGCGTCGGCACCCTGTTCCTCAGCGGACCCTTCGGCGCCCTCGTCGACCGGCTCGGGCGCCCGCGCCTCCTGATCTGCGCCGCCTGCGCGGCGATCCTCGCCGGGACCCTGCTCCTGCTGCCGGCCCGGGCCTTCGCCACCGTGTTCGCGGCCCAGTTCATCGCCGCGGCGGGGGGCACCCTGCTCCTGCCCGCCGTCACCGCGCTGACCCTCGGCATCGTCGGCAAGGACAGGTTCCCGCAGCAGCAGGGCCGGAACCAGGCCTACAACCATGTCGGCATCCTGATCGCGGCCGGCCTCATCAGCGTCGGCACCCCCTCTCTCGGGCCGGCTGTGGCCTTCTGGGTGCTCGGCGTCATGGCGGTGCTCGCCATCGTCGCCACCGCGACGACGCCCGGCCACTGCTACAACGAGCGCCGGGCGGTCGGCTGGAAGGAGGACGATCCGGACGACCATCCGGCCCGGGCGGGCACCCGCAGCGTGCTCTCGAACCGCAAGCTGATGGTACTGGCCCTGGCGCTCGCCCTGTTCAACCTCGGCAACGGCGGCATGCTGACCCTGCTCGGCCAGAAGCTCGTCGCCACCGCCGACGACGCCACGAGCTGGACCGCCCGCTACGTCATGGTGGCGCAGCTCGTGATGATCCCGGTCGCCCTGTTCGCCGGCTCGCTCGCCGACAAGCGCGGGCGCCGCAAGCTCCTCCTCGTGGCCATCGCGGTGCTGCCCGTGCGCGCCGCGCTCTCGGGCTTCATCGACGATCCGCTCTGGCTGATCTCGGCCGAGATCCTCGACGGCGTCGCCTCGGGCATCGTCGGCGTCGCGGTCCCGGTCGTGGTCGCCGACCTCACCTGGGGCTCGGGCCGCACCCAGACCGCGCTCGGCACCGTCAACGCCGTGCAGGGCATCGGCGGGGCGCTCTCCGCCTGGTACGGCGGCCTCGCCCAGTCCTTCCTCGGCTGGACGGGCGCCTTCCTCGCCCTCGGCGCCCCGGCCCTCGTCGCCCTCGCCCTCGTGATCTGGCTCGACACCACCACCGAGCCGGGCCGGCGCAGCCGCCGCCGCGAGGCCCGGGCCGCCCTGCAGGCGGCCTGACCCCGCGGGAACCGGCGCCCGGCGCACCGGTTCCCCGTGCGGTTCGAACGCAGGGGAGCGCCGATGCGGCAGGACGCGACCGGACGCACCGTCACGGCCCACGAGCCGCGCGAGACGCCCTGGCTCAGCGTGGTGCTCGGCTACGGGCCGATGCTGCCCTTCCTCGCGGGTGCCGCCGCCGCCTGGACCCTGGGCGGCGACCTCGCGCGCGGGGCCGCGACGCTGACCCTGCTCTGGGCCTCGGCCATCCTGCTGTTCCTGTCGGGCGTGCGCCGGGGCGTCTCCTTCCGCACCGAGGGCGGGCCGACCGCGATGCAGATCGGCACCATGATGCTCCTGTTCGGCCTCGGCTTCTCGGCCCTCGTCGCGACGGTCCTGGGGCGGGAGACGGGCGCGCTCGCCCTGCTCATCCTCGGCTACGCGGCGATCACGGTGCTCGATCCGATCGCGGCGGCGCGCGGCGAGGCACCCCTGTTCTTCCGGCGGCTGCGCCCGCTGCAGATCCCGCTCGGGCTCGCCGGCCTCCTCGCCCTGCTCACCCTGAAGCTCTCCGGCGGATAGGCCCGGGCGCGCCCGGCGGGAGGCGCCCCCTCACCCGTCCGGGAGAGGGCGGGGGTGAGGGGTGTGACGTCTCCGGAAAGACCTGATCCCTCACCCGGTCCGCGTGCCGCGGACTCGACCTCTCCCGAACGGGAGAGGTGGGCGGCGGGCAGCCTGCGCTTGCCGCCTCCTCCCACCCGCGTTAGAGCCCGGCGGGTCATTCCGGACGCGAGCACGAAGCGAACGCAAGCCATGTCCAAGGCGGAGAAGGTCAAGGCCGAGACGGTCAAGGCCGACACCCTCAAGCCGCGCCTGCCCCGCGGCCTCCTCGACCGGCGCGCGGACGCGATCGCGGCGCAGGGGCGGATGCTGGAGGTGATCCGCGACACCTTCACGCTCTACGGCTTCGAGGCGCTGGAGACGCCCTTCATCGAGTACACCGAGGCGCTCGGCAAGTTCCTGCCCGATCTCGACCGGCCGAACGAGGGCGTGTTCTCGTTCCAGGACGACGACGAATCCTGGCTGTCGCTGCGCTACGACCTCACCGCGCCGCTCGCCCGCTTCGTGGCCGAGAATTTCGACGCGATCCCGAAGCCCTACCGGAGCTTCCGCAACGGCTACGTCTTCCGCAACGAGAAGCCGGGGCCGGGACGCTTCCGCCAGTTCATGCAGTTCGATGCCGACATCGTCGGCGCGGGCTCCGTCGCGGCCGATGCCGAGATCTGCATGATGGCCGCCGACACCCTCGACCGGCTCGGGCTGAAGGGCCAGTACCTGATCAAGGTGAACAACCGGAAGGTGCTCGACGGGATGATGGAGGCGATCGGGCTCGCCGGTCCCGATCAGGCCGGGCGCCGCCTCACCGTGCTGCGCGCCATCGACAAGCTCGACCGCCTCGGCCCCGACGGGGTGCGCCTCCTGCTCGGCCCCGGCCGCAAGGACGAGAGCGGCGACTTCACCAAGGGCGCGGGGCTCGACGAGGCCGCGATCGAGCGCATCCTCGCCTACGTCTCGTTCCAGGCCTCCCCCAGCGACGGCGGCGACCGGGTGCATTTCTGGGAGCAGTTCTTCCGCTCCTGGAGCGACGTGGTCGGCGAATCCGAGACGGGGCGCGAGGGCATCGCGGAACTCCACGCCATCATGCGCCTCTGCGCGGCGGCCGGCTACGGCCACGACCAGATCCGGGCGGACCCGAGCGTGGTGCGCGGCCTCGAATACTATACCGGCCCCGTCTACGAGGCGGAGCTGACCTTCCCCGTCACCAACGAGGAGGGGCAGGTGGTGCGCTTCGGCTCGGTGGCGGGCGGCGGGCGCTACGACGGGCTCGTCGGGCGCTTCCGGTCCGAGCCCGTGCCGGCCACCGGCTTCTCGATCGGCGTGTCGCGCCTGTTCTCGGCGCTGCAGCTCGTGAAGAGCCCGCTGGTTCAGGGCGCGGAAGGCCCCGGCCCCGTCGTGGTCCTCGTCCTCGACCGGGAATGCATCGCCGAATACCAGCGCCTCGTCGCCGCCCTGCGCGGGGCCGGCATCCGGGCCGAGCTCTATCTCGGCGGCGCCGGCATGAAGGCGCAGATGAAATACGCCGACCGCCGGCGCGCGCCGGTCGCCGTCATCCAGGGCTCGAACGAGCGCGAGGCCGGCGAGGTCCAGATCAAGGACCTGATCGAGGGCGCCCGGGCCGCCGAGGGCATCGCCAGCAACGCCGAGTGGAAGGCGGCGCGCCCGGCGCAATTCTCGGTGCCGGAGGGCGAGATGGTCGAGCGCGTGCGCGAGGTGCTGGCCCGCCACTTCCCGCAGCCGGGGGGCTGAGGGGCCGGCTTTTACCGTCCGCGCCATCATCTCAAGGGGTTGCGGGGGCCAAGTGTCGCCAAGGGCGGCCCCGGTTGCTAGAGAGCCGGGCGACATCGAGCGGGACCCATCATGATGCGAGCGGAGGCAGGCGGCCCGGCGGGCACCGACGAGGCCAAGACGCGGCTCTCGGCGCGGCTCTCGGCGCATCTCTCCGCGGCGGGCTACCGTCCGGTGACGCCGCCGGTGCTGCAGCCCGTCGAGCCCTTCCTCGAACTCTCCGGCGAGGACATCCGCCGCCGCATCTTCGTCACCCAGGACGAGGCGGGCACGGAGCTCTGCCTGCGGCCCGAATTCACCATCCCCGTCTGCCGCCTGCACCGGGCGCTCGCGGACGGGCAGGCCGCCGATTACAGCTATCTCGGCCCCGTCTTCCGCCTGGGCGGCCACGAGCCCGACGAGTTCCTGCAGGCCGGCATCGAGTCGATCGGGCGGACCGACACGCCGGCCGCCGATGCCGAGGTGCTGGGCCTCGCCCTCGAGGGGCTCGCGCTGCTCGGCCGCCCGGAGGCGGAGGTGCGGCTCGGCGACATGGGGCTCACCGTGGCGCTTCTCGACGGGCTCGGCGTGCCGCCGGCCGCCAAGCGCCGCACGCTGCGGGCGCTCGCCGCCGGCCGCGGCCTCGACGGGGTGATGAACACGGCCCAGAGCGAGGACCGGCACGCGGGGCTCCTCGCCACCATCCAGGGCCAGGACCCCAAGGGCGTGCGCGCCTTCGTGGAGGACGTGCTCTCGATCGCCGGCATCTCGGCGGTGGGCGGGCGCAGCGCGGGCGAGATCGCCGAGCGCTTCCTCGCCAAGGCCGCCGCGCAGGCGAATGGCGGGGCCGGCCTCAACGCCGAGAACCGGGCGGTGATCGAGCGCTACCGGGCGATCTCGGGCGATCCGGACGCGGCGGCGCGCGACCTGCGGGCGCTCGCCGACGAGGCCGGGCTCCTGCGCCAGCCCGCCTTCGCGGCCGCGCTCGCCCTGTTCGAGGAGCGCACCGGCTTCATGGCGGCCCGCGGCCTGCCGGTGGAGCGCTTCCGCTTCGCGGGGAGCTTCGCGCGCAACCTCGACTATTATACGGGCTTCATCTTCGAGGTGACGGCGCCCGCCGAGGGCGACCGGCCCGGCCCCGCCCTCGTCGGCGGCGGCCGCTACGACGGCCTCCTCAGCCATCTCGGCAGCCCGGCGCCGCTCCCGGCCGTCGGCTGCGCCTTCTGGCTCGACCGCGCCGCCCGCAACGCCCCTTCCAGCGAGACCCCCGATGCCTGAGACCGATGGGGCCCTCGTCCTCGCCGTGCCCTCGAAGGGCCGGCTGCAGGAGAACGCCGCCGCCTTCTTCGCCCGGGCCGGCCTGAAGCTGGCGCAAGGGGCCGGCGCACGCGATTATCGCGGCCGGCTCGTCGGCGTGCCGGGCGTCGAGGTGCGCTACCTCTCGGCCTCCGAGATCGCGGGCCAGCTCGCGAGCGGGGCGGCCCATCTCGGCATCACCGGCGAGGACCTGATCCGCGAGACGCTGCCGGACGATCGCGGACGGGTCGAGCTCCTGACGCCGCTCGGCTTCGGGCAGGCGACGGTGGTGGTGGCGGTGCCCCAGGCCTGGATCGACGTGCGCGCCATGGGCGACCTCGACGAGGTGGCGGCCGAGATGCGCGCCCATCACGGACGGCGGCTTCGCATCGCCACGAAATACGTGAACCTGACCCGCCGCTTCTTCGCCGAGAAGGGCGTCGCCGATTACCGCATCGTCGAGAGCCTCGGCGCCACCGAGGGCGCGCCGGCCGCGGGCTCGGCCGAGATCGTCGTGGACATCACGACGACGGGGGCCACGCTCCAGGCGAACGCCCTCAAGATCCTCGACGACGGCATCATCCTGCGCTCGGAGGCGAACCTCGTCGCCTCGCTGCGCGCCGCCTGGGGCGAGAGCCAGCGGACGGCTCTGCGCGCCGTGCTCGGCCGCATCGCCGCCGAGGAGCGCGCCCGCACCACCCGCGAGGTCCGGGCGGGGCTCCCGGAGAGCGGGTCGATCGACCTCGCGACGATCGCGGGGCTCCACGAGGCGGAGCTGCCCTACGGCGCCCCGCGAGGCCCGGACGGCGAGATCGTGCTGCGCTGCCCGGCCGACGCGGTCTTCGCGCTCTCGGACGCCTTGGTCGAGGCCGGCGCCCGCTCCGTCACGGTGCGCCGCATCGACTACGCCTTCGCGGGCGAGAACCCCCTGGCGGAGCGCCTGCTGGCCCGGCTGTGAGGGGGGCCCTATCGGCTCTCAGGCTCGGCCTTCAGGCTCGGTCTTGGCACGGGGACGACGCCCGGCCGCCTTGGCGCTGCGGCCCGCTCTCGCCTTCGCCGCCGTCACGTCTCCGAGACGCTCGAGGCGGATCGGCGCGTGCGCGGGAAGGCGCACGATCAGATCGAGTTGGCCGCCGATCGCCTCCACGTAGCTCCGCAGGGTCGACAGATACAGGTCGGCCTGCTTCTCGATCTTGGAGACCGAGGGCTGCTTGATCTGCAGCGCCGACGCGATCTCGGCCTGCGCGCGGCCGGCCAGGCGACGCAACTCGCCGAGGCTTTCGACCTTGTCCTTCAAGCGCTGAAATCGGGCTTCGACGGCGCCGCGCCGCTCCTCGGGCAGCGCGGCGATCACGTCATCGAGATTGCGGCCCATCGCCGTCTCCCTTCGCTTCCGCCAAGCCGTCGAGATGGGCTTGGTAGCGCCCGTCGGCCTTGGCGATCAGGATCTTGTAGAATCGTTTCTCGCCGATCCCCGCCTTGTCGCCGGCGACGAGCAGGATCGCCTTCCGCCGCGGATCGAACGCGAAGGCCACGCGCCAGACCCCGTCGTCGGCGGAGAAGCGCAACTCCTTCATGTTCGCGAAGGAGGACCCGTTCAGCGTATCGACGTGCGGGCGACCGAGCTGCGGCCCGAACACGGCGAGGAGCTTGGCCGATGCCAGCAATTCGTCCTGCACCGGCCGCGGCAACGTCTCGAACTCCGCATCGAACGCGTCGCCCAGGACGACATCCCAACCCATATATAGCCTTTAAGCTATGTTCGTCCAAGTGACGATCCGACCGCTGACGCCCGCTCACGGCCCCTGCTTGGCGAATTCCGAGAAGACCGCCCGCAGGGTCTTCAGCCGGCCCGCATAGGCCTCGCGCAGGCAGGCGGGGTCGGCGCCGCAGGCGCGGCGCTCGGTGAGCCAGGTTTCCTGGTCGTCCCGCAGCTTGCCCCGCCCGCCCATGGGCAGGAGTTCCTTCAGGATCGCGAAGCGCACCGCCATCTCGACGTCGAGGTCGTTGAGCGCCCGGTCGGCGCAGATCGCCGTCTCGTCGGCGGCCTGCACGCCCTCGCAGGGGAAGCTCGCCGCGCGGGCGGGACTGGCGGCGAGCAGGAGGGCGAGGGCGAGGCCGGCGGCCGGGACGCGGAGCATGGCGGGTCTCCTCTCGGGGCGCGGGCGCGACCCCGTCGTCAGGGGGTCCCGGCCGCATCCGTCCGAGTGTCCACCATCAGGCGCCCGGTTTCACCACCGCCAGGATCACGATCACGATCATCAGGAGCGTCGGCACCTCGTTGACGATCCGGTAGAAGCGGGGCGCGCGCCGGTTCCGGTCGGCCGCGAAGTCCCGGACCATGCGGGCGAACCAGCCGTGCATCCCCGACATCATGAGCACCAGGGCGAACTTCGCCTGCAGCCAGCCCGAGGCGTAGAAGCCGCTCATCCAGGCGAGACTCAGCCCGAGGATCCAGGTCGCGATCATGGCGGGCGTCATGATCGCCTTGAGGAGGCGGCGCTCCATCACCTTGAAGGTCTCGGATTGCGCGCCCGAGCCCGGCGGCAGCGAGGCGTGGTAGACGAAGAGCCGGGGCAGGTAGAGCATCGCCGCCATCCAGGCGATCAGCGCGATGACGTGGCCGGCCTTGATCCAGGCGTAGAGCATCGGCTCAGGCGCCCCGCAGGCGGGCGAGCATCCGCTCCACATGGGCGACGGGCGTCTGCGGCGTGATGCCGTGGCCCAGGTTGAAGATGTGCGGCAGGCCGCGGGTCGCCGCGAGAATCGCGTCGACCGCGGCGTCGAGCGCCTCCCCACCCTCGATCAGCACGTCGGGATGCAGGTTTCCCTGCGTCACGATGCTCGCCGGCAGGCGTTGGCGCAGGGCAGCGAGGTCCACCGCCCAATCGACGCCGACGGCGTCAGCGCCCGTCTCCGGCACGACGCGGGCATGGCCGTCGAGGCCCGAGCCGCGGGCGAAGACGATGACCTTTGCATCCGGCACCTCGGCCCGGATGCCTTCGATCATCCGGGCGATCGGCCGGAACGACCAGCGGGCGAGGGCATCCTCGCCGCCGCCGCCGCTCGGCAGGGTGCCGGCGTGGTTGCCCGAGGCCGGCAAGGTGCCGGCATGGTTGTCCGAGGCCGGCAAGGTGCCGGCATGGTTGTCCGAGGCCGGCAAGGTGCCGGCATGG
>NZ_SMNT01000053.1 GCF_004348265.1 Methylobacterium segetis | reverse complement strand
AGGGCGATGGCGGAGCGGGACAAGCGCGGCTGTTTGAGCATGGGCGGCAAGCTATCCGGTCGGGCGCCCCCGCGTCGAGGGGCTGGGAAGCGCGCCGGAACGTCGCCGCGGCACGGGGCGTTTTTCGGGCGCCTTCAACCGAGAGGAATAGACCGTGAGCGATACAATCTCTGATGGGGGTTCGCGCAGTCTCATCGCCAGCGACCGGGTGATCGGCACGGACGTGCGGCGGCCGGACGGCGAGCGCGTCGGCCGAATCGAGCGCCTGATGCTCGACAAGGCCTCGGGGCGCGTCGCCTACGCGGTGATGAGCTTCGGCGGCTTCCTCGGTCTCGGCGGGGGCTATCACACCCTGCCCTGGAGCGTTCTTCGCTTCGTCCCGGACTTCGACGCCTACGTCGTCGATCTCTCCGAGGATCAGCTCCGCGACGCGCCCACCCGCACCCCCGAAGGGACCGACCCGGCCGAGGACCGGGATTGGGAGGAGCGCGTTCACCGCCACTACAACGCCGCTCCCTACTGGGGCGTCTGAGGCCGCCTACGTGACCGGGCCGCACCAGCCCGGCAGGTAGCCGGCCTCCGGCGATTTTGCGAGGGCCATCGCCTCCTCAAGGGCCGCCGAGAAGTCGGTCTCGATGCGCTTCGCCTTGACGCGACGGCGCAGGAAGTCCGCCCACAGGAACTCGCTGAAGGGCGTCGTGTCCTTGGCGAAGCCCCCGGCGCGGCGTAGCTCCCCAGCGAGGCTGCGATAGGGGTCGTCGGCGAGGTCCGACACCGCCTTCGGGATGTCCCGGAATCCGGCCCGCACGCCTTGCGCGTCGTAGGGATGCGCCCAGGCCCGATGATCGCAGACTGTCCAGAAGGCGTCCTTGTCGAGCTTGTGCAGGTCGGCCACCACGGTGACGAGCACGGTCTCGACGCCTTCGAGCTGCAGGGCGCGGCCGAGATGGTGGTGATCGATGACGTAGTGACGCTTCTTCGGCCCGAGCAGCGTCGGGATCATGTGGGCTCCCAGGAATGCGGCCCTCTCGCCCGCGTCGTGCTCGCGCCAGCGGCGGCGCTTCTCCTCGACCTCCCGGTAGCCGACCGTCATCTGCGTGGGGCGCAGCTCCGCGATCGGGACGGGCTTGAGGATCGGTTCGCGGATCGCCATGCGGGGCACTCCGGCTGGTTGCGGCTCTCAGAAACACCCGCCCGCGCCTCGACGGAAGTGGCTGGCGGTCACGCTTGCGTGTTCAGGCGAGCCCGCCCATCGCGCGCACGAGCCGCCACTCGGCCTCGGTCACCGGCTGGACCGAGAGGCGCGAGTTGTTGACGAGGACCATCTCCCGCAATCCCGGTTCCGCCTTGATGGCGTCGAGGGTGACGGGGCGTGGCATCGCCTCGACGGCGCGGACGTCGACCATGCCGAAGCGGCCGCTCTCGTCGGTGTGGTCCGGATAGTAGGGCCGGATCACCTCGACGATGCCGACCACCGCCTTGCCCTCGTTCGAGTGGTAGAAGAAGCCCTGCTGACCGACCTCCATCGCCATCATCTGCAGCTTGGCGAGGTGGTTGCGCACGCCGTTCCAGTAGGTGCCGGCCTCTCCCGCCGCGACCTGCTGGTCCCAGGACCAAGTCGCAGGTTCGGACTTGAAGAGCCAGTGCGCCATGGAGGTCCCCCGGGACAGAACGGCGCGTGCTTACAGGCTTTCGGCCAAGCCTGACAGGGGTGCCTGACGAGGATGCCTCACGCGCGCAGCGCGGCCGTCCAGTAGCGCAGGCTGTCGGGATTCACGGGCGAGCCGGCCGCGACGTTCCGCTCCGTCACGAAGGCGTGGAAGGCTTCCGCCTCCTGCGGCGAGAGCAGGTCGCGCAGGGCCGTCAGGATACGGGTGATGCGCAGGTGATTGTGGTCGAAGGCGCGCAGCCACGCATCCGTCCCGGCGTAGAAGCGGCGCATCCGCGCCTGGGCCGCACGAAGCCCCTCCTGCGCCGCCGGGTCGGCGCGGATCGCTGCCGCCTCGGCCGGGGTGAGGACGGGAGCGCCGGGCACCGCGCGGCTCGCCTCCGGGAGGGGAAAGCACCACTGGATGAAGTCGTGGACGCCCTCGATGCGGGCATCGTCGAAGGCGAGCACGTCGGCAAGCCGCCGGCCCGCTCCGTCGCGCCCGGAGCCGGCGAGGAAGGCGTGGATGGGCCCCGCGCTCACTCGGATTCTCCCTTGAGCGGGCGGGCGAGGAGACGAGTGATCACCGCCTCGACGCTGGCCTCGCCCGAGACGATGGCGGCGACCGACTCGGCCACCGGCATCTCGACCTCGCGGGCGCGGGCGAGCGCCACCAGGGCCGCGGCCGTGAAGGCACCCTCGGCAAGCTTGCCGCCGGAGGCGGCCTGTGGGCTCGCGCCCTCGCCGAGGCGCTGGCCGAAGGCGAAGTTGCGCGATTGGGGCGAGGAGGCGGTGAGGACCAGATCGCCGAGTCCCGACAGGCCCATCAGCGTTTCCGGGCGGCCCCCATAGGCCCGGGCGAAGCGCATCAACTCGGCGAAGGCCCGGGCGATGAGGGCCGCGCGGGCGCTCTCGCCGAGGCCGCGGCCGGCCACGATGCCCGACGCGATGGCGAGCACGTTCTTGCCGGCGCCCCCCACCTCCACGCCGCGCACGTCGTCCGTGTGGTAGAGGCGCAAGGTGGGGCCCGAGAGCGTCCGGGCGAGGTCGGCCGCGAGCGTCCCGTCCGCAGCGGCGAGGGTGACGGCGGTCGGCAGGTTGCGGGCGACGTCGGCCGCGAAGCTCGGCCCGGACAGCACGGCGACGGGCGTGCCCGCGCCGAGCACCTCGCCCGCCACCCCGCTCATGAAGGCGTCGGTGCCGCGCTCGATGCCCTTGGCGCAGAGCACGACGGGCGCGCCGGCCGCGAAATGGGGGCCGAGCTGCCCGAGAACCCCCCGCATGGTCTGGGCGGGCGTGACCAAGAGAAGGGCGGCCGCGCCCGCGAGGGCCTCGGGCCGGTCGGTCGCCGCGATGCCGGCATGGAGGGGCACGCCCGGCAGGTAGCGGGCATTCTCGCGCGTCTCCTGCAGCCGCGCGGCGGCCTCGGCATCGCGCAGCCAGAGCGTAACGGGGTGGCCCGCCGCGGCCGCGGCATTGGCGAGCGCCGTGCCCCAGGCGCCGCCGCCGACGACCGCGATGGGGCGCGTGTCCGATCTCGTCATGCGGCGGCTCCGTTCGCGGCGCGAAACTCCGCCGCCGAGAGACGATACAGCACGTGCCGGCGCAAGGGGTTCCCCTCGGGCAGGGCCGGATGGTCGAAATCCTCGGCCACGCCCCGATGCATGCCGAGGCGTTCCATCACCCGCCGCGAGGCCGCGTTGCCGGCGGCCGTGAAGGCGAGGACATCCCCGATCCCGCAGCGGCCGAAGAGGTCGCCGAGCGCGAGGCGTGCGGCGCGGGTGGCGAGCCCGCGGCCCCAGCCCGCCCGGGCGAGGCGCCAGCCGATCTCGACGCAGGCGCCCGGCCGCTCGCCGCCGGCAAAGGGCAGCGGCCGCACGAGGCGCATCGCGCCGACGAAGCCGAGAAAAGGCTCGCCCGGCAGTTCCAGCGCCCAGGGGCCGAAGCCGTCCGCCTCGAAGCGGCGGTCAAGGCTGCGCGCCTCCCACAGGCTCTCGGCGGGCGTCTTCGTCGCGGGAAAGTGGCGCATCACCTCCGGGTCGGCGTTCAGCGCGGCGAACGGGGCATCGTCGGCCCGGCGCCAGCGCCGCAGGGTCAGGCCGCCCTCCCGCAGCGCGTCGGGAACGGCCGGCGCCTTGCCCTTGCCGCGCCAGCCGAGGGAGCGCCGGTTGAGGAGGGCGAGGTCGGCGCGGCCGGCGAGCACCGCCTCGCCGAGATCCGCCGCCGCGGCGAGCCGTTCGGGCGGCATGTTCGCCCAGGCCGGGGGAGCGACGCGCTCGCGCCAGGGGCCGCCGCAGGCATTGTCGAGGAGGATGCGCGCGAAGCAATGGTCGAGGCGCACCGGCCAGTCGGGACGCGCACGCGCCGCCTCCGGCAGGCGCCGGTCGACGAGATCGCGCCAGCGCGCCTGCGCGTCTGTCGCGGGGCCGGCTCTGCGCGGGCGGTCCGGTGCCGTCACGCCGCCTTCGGCTCGGCGAAGGGCCAGCGGGCGCGGGCCGGCGCCGTGAGGTCGTCCACGAGGCCGAGGCGCAGCCGCTCCAGGCCCGCCCAGGCGATCATGGCGCCGTTGTCGCCGCACAGGTTCAGCGGGGGGGCGACGAAGCTCAAGCCCGCTTCGCCAGCCTGCGCCGCGAGCGCCCGCCGGATCGCCCCGTTCGCCGAGACGCCGCCCGCCGCCACGAGGGCGGTCGGGTGGCCGGCGACGTCCGCGAAGGTGCGCAGGCCCACCCGCAGCCGGTCCACCACCACGTCGACGATCGCCGCCTGGAAGCTCGCGCAGAGATCGGCGACATCGCGCTCGGCCAGGGGCGCGATCCGCTCCGCCTCAATGCGCAGGGCGGTCTTGAGGCCGGACAGGGAGAAGTTTGCCTCGCGCCGTCCGAGCATCGGCCGCGGCAGGGCGAACCGCTCCGGGTCGCCACCCTCCGCCATGCGCTCGACCTCGGGCCCGCCGGGATAGCCGAGGCCGAGGAGCTTGGCGACCTTGTCGAAAGCCTCGCCGATGGCGTCGTCGATGGTGGTGCCCAGGCGCACGTAGTCGCCGACGCCCTTCACGGCGACGAGCTGGGTGTGGCCGCCGGAGGCCAGCAGCAGGAGATAGGGGAAGGCCAGCCCGTCGGTCAGACGCGCCGTCAGAGCGTGAGCCTCGAGATGGTTGACCGCCAGCAGCGGCTTGCGGGCGACGAGCGAGAGCGTCTTGGCGGTGACGAGCCCGACCAGCACGCCCCCGATCAGGCCGGGCCCCGCCGCGACCGCGATCCCGTCGATGTCGGAGAGGCGCATGCCGGCAGCGTCGAGGGCGCGGGCGATGAGACGGTCGAGCACCTCCACATGGGCGCGCGCCGCGATCTCGGGCACGACGCCGCCATAGGCCGCGTGCTCGGCGATCTGGCTCAGGACCTCGTTTGCGCGGATCAGGCCGCGCCCGTCCTCGCCGGGGGCGACGATGGCGGCCGCGGTCTCGTCGCAGGTGGTCTCGATGCCGAGGACGTTCATGCTGTCGCTGGTCCGGTGGGGGATCCGCACCCTACCCGGCCGGGCCGGGCAGGGGCAACGGACGAACGCGCGTCCGTCACTCCGCGGGCGCGATGGCGATCTTGATCGTGTCCCGCTTCGCGCCGCTGACCTCGATGAGGATCGGTGTCGTGCCGAACTGGTAGCGCACGCTCTTGCGGATCGTCGGGCAGTCGCGCTTCACCGTGAAGGCGGTCGGCGGACGCGTGGTCCGGCCGTCCTGGCTCACGTCGATCCAGGCATCCTCCGACAGGGTCACTTGGTAGAGCCCCGGTGTCGTGAGCGCGGGAAAGCGCAGGATGCCCCCGTAGGAGCCCGGAGCGGGCTCCTTGGAGGGCGGCACCGGGAAGGCCACCTCCGCGTCGGGCCGCAGCTTCAGGACGGCGCCGGGCATGTCGGGCGCGACGGTGGCGCCCGAGGCGAGTTCGCCGAGGCTCGGCGCGGAGAACCATGCGAGCTCGCGCATCAGCGACCAACCGAAGGCCGTGCAGGCCGGCGGGATCGCGGCCGGGGCGGCATCCTGCGCCCGTGCGCCTCCGCAGGCGAAGGCGAGGAGGGCGAGGCCGAGCGCGGCTTTGCGCATCGCCTCAGTCCACCGCCACCATGACGTCGGACGCCTTCACGACGGCGTAGGCCTGTGCGCCGTTCGTCAGCTTGAGGGCGTCGACCGATTCATTGGTGATCGCGGCGGTGACGACCTGGCCGGGCGCGACCTCGATCTTGACGTGGGCGGTGGTGGCCCCTTTCTCGACGGAGACGACGGTGCCCTTGAGGACGTTGCGGGCGCTGATCTTCATCGGTGGACTCCGGGTCTCTCCAAGCCGGCGCGGGTCGCGCCCGCCCGTCCTATACACGAGCGTCGCCACCCTGAACCCCCGCCCGGGCGCGCGGTCTTGGGTCAGAGCGTTGTCCTGGTCAGGGCGCGGTCCCACCGTCTCCGCCCACCTCGTCGGGCTCGTCCTCCGGGATCGGTGCCGCCCCCCAGCCGAGGAGCGTCTCGTTGAGGTCGTCGAGGACGAAATGCCGGGCGCTGTCGCGATCGTAGCCCTCCTTGAGCAGGTCGTCGTAATCCGTGAAGACATGGCGGGCATAGGCGATCAGCGCGAGGCGCGCGGCCGTCGGGGGGGCGGCGTTCCGCAGGCCCGGGCTCGCCAGCGCCCGGTCGAGGACCGCCTCATGCTCGAAGCCGGGCAGGCGCGGCGCGAGGCGGGTCAGCGCCTCGTCGAGGACCTCGCGCCGGTTGCGGGGCACGCCCGCGGGCCCGGCGGCCGTCACGCCCTGCTCCCGCTTCGTGCGGGCTCGCACAGCCCGTTCTGCTGCGCCATAATTCCTGTCAGCCCCCATGCTATCGCACCCGCGCGTCCGCCGCCGACGCTCGCACGTCGTGGCGGCCCGTTCCATCGCGAGGCAAGGATGCCCATGCGCCGTCTCCTGGCTGCCGCCCTCATCACCGTCGTCTCCCTCCCCGCTCTCGCCCAACCCTCGGACAAGGGCACAGCCGCGCGGAGCCGCAACGTCACCACCGCGGGCGTGACCAAACCTCCCGGCGCGGCCGGCGCCAGCGCGAGCCTCAGCCCCGCCATCCGCGGCGAGATGGCCAAGGCCGAGAAGGCCGCCGCCGCCCGCGATCGCGCCTGGGACACCAAGATGCGCACCACGATGGGCTCGATCTGCCGGGGCTGCTGAGCGCCGCTCGTCGCGCATCGGGGCGAGGCGCGCATGATCCGTTTCGAGGCTGTGAGCAAGCGCTTTCCCGGCGCGCCCGGCCTGGCCGTCGACCACCTCGACCTCACCGTTCCCGAAGGCCGGACCTGCGTTCTGATCGGCCCCTCGGGCTGCGGCAAGTCCACGACGCTGCGCATGGTCAACCGGCTGATCGAGCCCGATTCCGGGCGGATCGCGGTGGGCGGCTCCGACATCCGGGCTGCGGATCCGATCGCGCTGCGCCGCCGCATCGGCTACGTGCTGCAGGGCGTCGGCCTGTTTCCCCATTACAGCGTCGGGCGCAATGTCGCGACCGTTCCGGAACTGCTCGGCTGGCCGGCCAAGCGGATCGCCGAGCGCGTCGACGCGATGCTCGATCTCGTCGGTCTCGATCCCGCCCTCTACCGTGACCGGCGGCCCGCCTCCCTCTCGGGCGGCCAGCGCCAGCGGGTCGGCGTCGCCCGCGCGCTTGCCGCCGACCCGCCCGTGCTCCTGATGGACGAGCCCTTCGGCGCCGTCGACCCGGTCGCCCGGGCCCGGCTGCAGGAGGAGATCGGGGCGATCCTGAAGCGGCTCGCCAAGACCGTCATCCTCGTGACCCACGACATCGACGAGGCGATGCGGATGGGCGATCTCGTCGCTGTGATGCGGGACGGGCGCCTCCTGCAGGCCGATGCGCCCGCCGAACTCCTCGCCGCACCCGCCGATCCGTTCGTCGCGGCCTTCGTGGGGCGGGACAGGGCCCTGCGCCGCCTCGCGCTGCTGAGGGCGGGCGACGTGGCGCGGCCCGCGCCCGACGCCTCCGGTCCCGGGATCCCTCCGGAGATGTCGCTGCGCGACGCGCTCGCCCTGATGCTGGCGGAGGGCACAGACCGCGCCCGCGTGACAGGAGGCGCTGAGCCCGCAATCCTGACTCTCGAAGCCATCCGGGCGGCTGCCGCGGTGGAGGATCCCGCCGGGTGAGCGACGTCATCGCATTCCGGTGAGGCCGTTCGGGCGGCCAGGCGGCAGGACCCAACGAGAAAGGGCCGCCCCGGCGGGACGGCCCTCTCGAAAACGCAGGTCCTTGCGGACGATCAGCGGGAGTAGAACTCGATGACGAGGTTCGGCTCCATCTGCACCGGGTAGGGCACCTCGGAGAGGCCCGGCACGCGGGTGACGCGTGCGGTCATCTTCTGGTGGTCGACCTCGATGTAGTCCGGCACGTCGCGCTCGGCGAGCTGGCTCGCGACGACCACGATCTCGAGCTGGCGGGACGCCTCCTTCACCTCGATCACGTCGCCGGGCTTCACGAGGAAGCTCGGGATGTTCACGCGGCGGCCGTTGACCTTGACATGGCCGTGGTTGACGAACTGGCGCGCGGCGAACGGCGTCGCGACGAACTTCGCGCGGTACACAACCGCGTCGAGGCGGCGCTCCAGCAGGCCGACCAGGTTCTCGCCCGAGTCGCCGCGCAGGCGGATCGCCTCGGCGTAGTAGCGGCGGAACTGCTTCTCGGTGATGTTGCCGTAATAGCCCTTGAGCTTCTGCTTGGCGCGCAGCTGCGTGCCGAAGTCGCTCATCTTGCCCTTGCGGCGCTGGCCATGCTGGCCCGGGCCGTACTCGCGGCGGTTCACGGGGCTCTTCGGGCGGCCCCAGATGTTCTGGCCCATGCGGCGATCGAGCTTGTGCTTCGCCTGAACGCGCTTCGACATCGCGTATCCTCTCGACAATCACTTACGAGGAACGCGCCCTCCTCTTCCACCCAGAGGCGGACGACAGGGCGGGGTTGAGGCCGCCCACGGGTGCGTGTGAAAAAGCCACGGGGCCCCTGATCGGAGCCCCGCGAGCAGCGCGTCCATAGTTCAGACGGGCCGCGAGGTCAACGCTTGCAGGTGAACGCTTGCAGGTCAACGCTTGCAGGTCGACGCCTGCAGGTCGACGCCTGCCTGTCCGCGGCGCCCGCGAGCCATCCGCCGCCACGCGCGTTGTGAGGTACGGCCCGCCGACCGGGCAGAACCCAGGACCGATCCGATGTCGCTTCGCCTCGCCTGTGCCGCCCTGATCGCCCTCACGGCGGCGCTTCCGGCCGGCGTCCCGCAGCCGGCCGCCGCGGGCCCGGCGCAATCCTACCTGTTCGGGGAGCAGCGCTTCCGGAACACCTGCCGGCCGCCGCTCAAATACGCCGCCGGCACCTGCGTCCGCCGCTGCCCCGCGGGCTATCAGGATATGGGGCGCACCTGCCGGTTCCGGAACATGCGCTGGTAGGCGCGCCCTACTGGAGGGTGAGCGGCATCGCCTCGACGTCGACCTCGTGCAGGCCGCGGCGGGCGAGCGAGGCGCGCAACGCCGCCCCGAGGCCCGCACCGCCCGTGAAGGCTCCGAGCACGGGGGCCTCGCCCCGCTCGCCGGGCCCGAGGAGCTGGGTCACGCGCCGCGCGATGGCCGGCGCCGGATCGATCCAGGTCACGGGCCAGGGGGCGAGCCGCTCGAACCGGGCGAGCAGCAGCGGGTAATGGGTGCAGGCGAGGCAGACGACATCGGTGCGCGCGCCCGTCTCGTCCGTGACGAAGCAGGGCGCGATCTCGGCATCGAGCGCCGCGTCGTCCACGGGCGCGCCGGCAAGCTCCGCTTCGGCGTAGTTCGCGAGGTTCGGCGATCCGACGAGGCTCACCCGGCAGGCACCCGCATAGGTTCGGATCAGGTCGTGCGTGTAGGCGCGCGCCACCGTGCCGGGGGTGGCGAGCAGGGTGACGAGGCGCGAGCGCGTCGTCTCCGCGGCGGGCTTGATCGGCGGCACCACGCCGACGAAGGGCGTCGCGAAGCGCTGGCGGAGCGCCGGCAGGACAAGGGTCGAGGCGGTGTTGCAGGCGATCACCACGAGATCCGGCCGGTGCCGGTCGAGGAGCCGCTCCATCACGGCGAGCACGCGGGCGACGAGGACGCCTTCCGCCAGGCGGCCATAGGGGAAGGCGGCGTCGTCCGCGGCGTAGACGTAGCGCGCGTCGGGGCGGGCGCGCCGCACCTGCTCCAGCACCGTCAATCCGCCGAGTCCGGAATCGAACACGAGGATCACGGGCTGCGGCGCCGGGTGGAGCGCTGCCGCGGAGAGGGTGGCCCCGGCCATGAGATCGATCCGCATCTGAAACGCGCCCGGCACCATGCAATCGGGCCGAGTGTCGGTGGGGGAGGGTTAAGGCCACCTCACTGAGGCCTGAAAAAGGCCGGCCGGCGCGGCTGCCTGTTCGTAACTTTGCGGACCGCGGCCCACGGAAAATGTCCGCGGGCGCACGCTGCGGCCAGGCTGCGACGAACCGGCCGAGGTTGCCGAGCGTTGCCGAACAGCCAACGACACATATCTGCTCGGACCGGACGCGTTTCCGAGGACGGAATTCTCCTTCGTCCGCGAGTGAGGGAATATCGGCATGGCAGCGACCTCGGCAGCCACCCTGGCAAAGAGCACCGCGGCAGAGCGCGAGCGGACCGCTGAGGCCCCCGCCTTTCCGCCGCCACCGGTGACGGCGCGCCCCGTCGACCGGGACGCCTGGATCGCGGCGTACCGCCATGTCCGCGGCGAGACGGAGCGGCGCGCGGCGCCCCTCTCGTCGGAGGACCAGCAGATCCAGTCCATGGCCGACGCGAGCCCGACCAAGTGGCACCGCGCCCACACGACTTGGTTCTTCGAGCAGTTCCTTCTGCGCGATCACAGCCCCGGCTACCGCATCTTCGACGAGCGGCTGCACTACCTGTTCAATTCCTACTACGTGGCCGCGGGCCCCCGTCAGCCGCGCATCAGCCGCGGACTGATCACGCGCCCCACCGCGGAGGAGACCGCCGCCTACCGAGCTTATGTGGACGCGGCCGTCGAGGCGCTCGTCGCCGGAGCCTCGGCGCAGGTCCTGGATTCGGTCCTGCCGATCCTCGAGATCGGGCTCTACCACGAGCAGCAGCACCAAGAGCTTCTGCTCACCGACATCCTGCACGCCTTCGCGCAGAACCCGCTCGCGCCGGCCTACGATCCGGCCTGGCGCTTTCCCCGGCCCCGGGCCGCGGGGGGCGGCGTCGCGCTGCCGGGCGGCGTGACCCGGATCGGTCACGAGGGCGCGGGCTTCTCCTTCGACAACGAATCGCCCCGCCACGACGTGCTGATCCTGCCCTGCACGGTCGACCGGGCCCTCGTCACGAACGCCGAGTGGCTCGCCTTCATGGCGGATGGCGGCTACGCCCGGCCCGAATTCTGGCTCTCGGACGGCTGGATCGCGGCCCAGACGGACGGCTGGGAGGCGCCGGGCTACTGGCGGCGCGAGGGCGCGGCCTGGCTCACCATGACGCTCGCCGGGATGAAGCCGGTCGATCCCGATCTGCCGGTCACCCATATCAGCTACTACGAGGCCGACGCCTACGCCCGCTGGGCGGGGCGCGACCTGCCGACCGAGGCGGAGTGGGAGGTGGCCGCCCGCGAGGGCGCCCTCGCCGATGCCTTCGGCCTCGTCTGGCAATGGACCCGCAGCGCCTACAGCGCCTATCCCGGCTACCGGCCGCTGCCGGGAGCGCTCGGCGAGTACAACGGCAAGTTCATGTCGAACCAGTTCGTGCTGCGCGGTTCCTCCGTCGCGACGCCCGCCGGCCACGCGCGCCTGCCCTACCGCAACTTCTTTTACCCCCATCAGCGCTGGCAATTCACCGGCCTGCGCCTCGCGCAGAGCGCCGCCTGACGCCCGCCTCGCGCCTCGGAGAGAGCCCGTGACCATCAAGCCCGTCTTCGCGGACGCGACCCCGATCGGCCCCTTGCCGGACGACCAGACCTTCCTCGACGACGTCGTCGCGGGGTTCTCGGCGTCCCGGAAATCCCTGCCCGCCAAGTATTTCTACGACGCGGCGGGCTCCGACCTGTTCGAGGCGATCACCCGGTTGCCGGAATATTACCCGACCCGCACCGAGCTCGGCATCCTCGACGCGGCGGGGCCTGAGATCGCCGCCTTGCTCCCCCGCTCGGCGACCCTGGTGGAGTTCGGCAGCGGCTCGACCGTCAAGGTGCGGCGCCTGCTGCGGCACCTGCCGGATCTCGGGGCCTACGTGCCCGTCGACGTCTCGGAGAGCTTCCTGCGCAGCGAGGCGGACGTCCTGCGGGCCGATCATCCGTCGTTGAGGATCGAGCCTGTGGCGGCCGACTTCACGAGGCCCTTCGCCCTGCCGGACGGCCTTAGCGGCGGAGATGTCGCCGGCTTCTTCCCGGGCTCGACCATCGGCAATTTCGAGCCTGCCGAGGCACGCCGCCTCCTCGCCCAGTTCGGGGAGATCCTCGGCTCCGGTGCGCGCCTGATCGTCGGCGTCGATCTCGTGAAGGACAGGGCGGTCCTGGAGGCGGCCTACGACGACGCGGCCGGGGTGACGGCCGCCTTCAACCTCAACCTGCTGACCCGCATCAACCGCGAGCTCGGCGGCGATTTCGCGGCGGACGGCTTCGTGCACCGCGCGCTGTTCAACGAGGCGGAATCGCGCATCGAGATGCATCTCGTCAGCACGCGGGCGCAGACGGTGCGCGTCGGCGGCCTGCCGTTCCGCTTCGCGGACGGCGAGACGATCCACACCGAGAACAGCTACAAGTACACGGTCCCGGGCTTCCGCGCCCTCGCGGCCTCGGCAGGCTGGGCCCCCGGCGCCGTCTGGACCGACCCGCAGGCACTGTTCTCGGTCCACGCGCTGGAGCGGGTCTGATCGCGCCGACCGGGGCGCCGGCCCCGGTTCTTCCCCACCCGTGTTTCCGCTGCCCTTGTCTCGCCGGGAACTTACGGCCAACTGGTCGCACCTCGACCCTGCGCCGCCCTCAGGCAGACGAACCGGTTGTACCTTCTCACCGACATCGCCCTCTCCAACTGGTACCTCATCCGGCGCGAGCAGATCCGGATCCGGGGCGCCTCTGCGCTCGTCGGTCCGACGGGGGCGGGCAAGTCGACGATCTTCGACGCGGTCGGCACCGTGCTGGCGGGCAACAACGCGAGCCGGCTCGCCCTCACTGCCTCCGCCTCCGGGCGCAGCGCCCGCACCGTGCGCGATTACTGCCTCGGCTGGATCAGCGACCCGGCCGAGGGCGGGCGCCCGACCCGCGAAGCCTGCGAGACGGTGCTCTGCCTCGTCTTCGAGAACGAGGTGACGGGCCGCATCGTCTCTGTCGGCCTCGCGCTCGCGGCCCGCGCCGAGGAGCAGAAGGAGGAGGTGCTCTCCCGCTTCGTCTGCGTCGGCCACCGCTTCGAGATCGAGGATTACGCGCGCACGACGCCCGAGGGTAGCTTCACCGCGCCCTGGAGCGAGATCGCGGCCGATCTCCGGGCACGGGCCGAGCGGTTCGAGGAGTTCCGTACCTCCGGGGAGCGCTTCACCGCCGAGCTGCTCGCGAGCCTGCGGGAGGGCGCGCCGGTGCCCGATCCGCGCCATTTCCTGCGCACCTTCTCGAACGCCGTCGCCTTCAAGCCGATCTTCGATTCGAGCGGCTTCGTCCGCTCCTTCGTGCTCGATCCCGAGCCCCTCGATGTCGGCCGAATCCGCCAATCCGTCGAGAACTGGCGCCGGCTCCTCGACACGATCCGCGAGCTGGAGACGAAGCTCCAGCGCCTTGCCCGGCTCGTCGCCCGCTACGAATCCTGGGGCGACGCGGTGCTCGCCGCCGCGACCCACGAAGCGCGCGCGAGCGTCGCCGACCTGCGGCGGCGCAGCCTCGATTGCGTCGCGATCCGCACGCGCCTGCGCGAGGGCGCCGAGGCGCTGCGCATCGCGCGGGAGAGCGTGCGCTCCAGCCAGGGCTTCGTGCGCGAGATCGACGGGGAGATCGCCGAGCGCAAGGCGATGATCGCGGGCAGCGGCGCGCAGGGTCATCTGGCCGCCGCCAATGCCGGGCTCGCCATGCTGGAGCGGGACCGGCGCGAACTCGCCGCCCGCGTCGCCGACCTCGTCGGGCTCGTCCAGCAGATGGGCCGGCTCATGCCGGTCGCGGGCGCGCTAAGGCCGGTCGCGCCCCAGGCCGCGCGCCTCGCCGAAGCCTGCGCCCGCTCCGGCCTGCGCAAGGACGCGCCCCTCGACGAGATGCTGCGTGCCGACGGCACGCTCGCCGGCCTCCTCGACGGGCTGGCGCGGCTCGACTCCTTCGACGAGGCCCTCGACCGGGCGGCGGAGGATGCAGGCCTCCAGGCGCGCGCAAAGGAGGCGGAGGCCGAGCGCACGGCGCCTCCCCCTGCGAGCGGCGCCCAGGTGGCGCGGCTCTCCTCCGACACGGTGGCGTTCCGCGCCGAACTCGCCCGTCTCGGCATCGACGCGGTGCCGGTCTGCGAACTGGCCGAGATCGTCGATCCGGTCTGGGGACCGGCCCTCGAGGCGCTGCTCGGCCGTGCGCGCGAGGCTCTGATCGTCGCGCCCGAGCGCCTGGACGACGCGCTCGGCGTGCTCCAGGGCAAGCGAAACCTCTACCACCGCTGCATTCTCGTGAAGACGACGGACACGGCCCGGCAGCGGGCCCGCCGCTTCGACGAGGGCGCGCTCTCGGTGATCGAGACGAGCGATCCACACGCGGAGGCGTTCCTCGCGGTTCGGCTCGGCGGCTACGACCTCGCGGCGAACGACGCCGAACTCCGCCACATGAGCCGGGCGGTGGCCCCGAGCGGACGCACCACCGCCGGCATGGCCTACTCGGTGACGCGCTCCGTCGATCTCCTGATGACCCGCGGCGAGCGGGGGCCGTCTCCGGAGAGCCGGCGCCGCCACGAGGCCGCGGTCACGGAGGCGCGGCGCCTGCGCCAGGAGGCCGTGGTGCTGCGGGAGGCCGCGCGCAATGCGGCCGCGATCCGGGCGCGGATCACCCGCGGGGGCCTCGACGTCGACGCCCTGCGCGAGGAGGCGGACGGGCTGGAGGGCCGCCGCCGCACGCTCTCCACCGAGCGTGAGACGATCGAGAAGCGCGACACGGACGGGCTCGCCGCCGAGATCAAGGATCTCACCGCCGAGCGCATCGCCTATCTGCGGGAACTCGCCGAGGTGCTGGAGCCGAAGCTCGACGCGCTCCTGAGCGAGGAGGCGCAGCTCAAGGCGCGCCTCGCTTCCGCCCGGGAGGCGGCCCGCGCGGCCCTCGCGGCGCGCCGCGGCGCGATGCACCGCCTGCGCGTCGGGGACGCGCAGCGCATCCGGCTCGCCCGCTCGCAACCCCTCGACCCCGCCGAGGTGGCCGAGGTGCGGGGCGAGCTGCGCGGGCTGGACCCGAAGGCCGTGACGACGCTGGCCAATGCCGAGCGGGCGCTGGCCAAGGAGGCTTCGGAATCCGCGCGCTCGCACGGCCGGGCGGCGGAGCGCGACCTCGCCGAGTATTGCGCGCAGTGGCGCATCGAGAATCCGCTCGGCCGCAGCGATCTCGCCGGGCGCGGCGAGGCCCCGGCGACCTTCGGCTACGATTGGGCGCGCCGCGAGCACGACGACGTGGCCGGCCACGAATTGCGCCGCTACCGCGCCCAGGCCGAGCGGGCGGAGGGCGAGATGCGGCGCCTGATGACCGAGGACCTGCTGACGCGGCTCGCCGACAAGTTCGAGCGGGTCCGCTCGCGCCTCGACGCCCTCAACGAGCGTCTCTCCTCGCAGACCTTCACGGGCCAGACCTACGCCTTCGAGGCCACCGTCGACCGCCGCTACGCCGCCGTGCACGCGTTGGCCACCGAGGTGGCGCGCTCGCCGGACGCCGCCCAGGCGCTCCTCCCGGCCTCGGGCGAGGGGCCGATGGCGGCAGCCCTCCAGGAGATCTCGGATCTGATCGCGGGCTCGGAGGATGCGGCGCGGCTCGCCGATTACCGCAATTACTTCGTCTACGAGATCGGCATGCGCGACCGGGCGGGCAACCGCACCACCATGTCGAGCCGGGCGCTGCGAGGCTCGGGCGGCGAGGCGCAGGCGCCCTTCTACGTCGCCATCGCCGCCTCGCTCGCCAGCGCCTACTATCCCGGCGACCGGCCGGGCGACGAGAATCCGGGCCTCGGCCTCTGCCTCCTCGACGAGGCTTTCTCGAAGCTCGACGTGCGCAACTCGCAGGGCCTCGTCGATCTCTACCGCGCCTGGGGACTGCAACTCTTGATTGCGGCACCCGAGGACAAGCGCACGACGCTGACCGAGGTGATGGACACCATCGTCACGGTCTACAAGAGCCCGGATCTGCGTTCGGTGCGGATCGAATCGGAGCACCCGCTGGAGGCGGCCAAGCGCGCGCTCGCCGCGATCAACCCGGAGCGCCGCGGCATCGAAGGGTTCCACGACGGTTCCGAAGGGCGCGACGCAGCGGAATGAGGCCGGGTGCGTGGGCCGCGGATCGGGGCGTTTCCGTCTGTCCGGATGCCGCCGAAGGGGCCCGCTCGAAGGGAAAAGGGGGGCACCGCCGGCTCAAGCGATCGGGGGAAAGTTCGACCGGCGGTGCCAGCCGGAGGAGAGGGGGGTTGGCTCATCCGGCCACCTTCGTGCCTAAGGCCCACCCGCGGAGGTGGCATTCACATACGTGAAGGGTCTCCCGAGTTTTCACGGGAGAGGCCGGATCAGTGCAGGAGCGGTCGCGGACCGAGCACCGTCGCGAAGGGGAGATGGAGGATCAGCCGCTGCTCGCCGTCCATCACCGCGAAGGCGCTGCGGGCCCAGGTTCCGGCCCAGATCCCGGGGAGGTCGGTCTCGGCGATCAGGCGCCGCGCGAGGCGGGCGGCGTGGGCGGCCACGTGGTCGGGATCGGAGATCTCCACGCCCTCGTCGTCGCGGGAGAACGTCCGGCCGGTCCGGAGATGGAAGAAGTAGCGCGCCATGACGATCTTCCTTCCGATCACCGCCAGGTCTTGTCGTTGCTAACGAAGCAATGTCAGACCAACATTCACCTGCGATAATCGGTGTCCGTCAACGGCCGGCGGACACTCCCTCTCTCTGCTCAAGCTTCAACCATGTGAATGCGGTCGTCCGGGATCGGCCGGACAGTCCGCGCGTCGGATCCGTTTCCTCGTCCGACAGGCTCCGCCGGCAACAACCTGCCCACACCCGGCCGGCGGAGCCGCTTCGGCCGGATGCCGGAGCGGGCGCTCCCGTTCAGTTCAGGTAGGTGCGGATCCAGTTCGGGGAGAGGATCTCGCCTTCCTCGGTGATGATCCAGGGCTGCTTGGCCGGGTCGGTGAGGGCGCCGGCGGCGGCGGCGATCGCCTCGCGCAGGGTGTCGAACCGCTCGGGCTGGGCCAGGGGGGAGCTCGCCGGCACGGTGCGCCAGATGGTCAGATCGGCGGGTCGTTCCAGAGCCTCGGTTTCCATCGTACCTGTTCCTTTTGAACTCTCTCGTCCGCTTGGAAGAGCCTGGCCCGCCGAGACGACGGACCAGCCGGAGCGGCTGCATTCGTGCTCGCGAATGGGAGCAACCGTTGGGCGACTTTGCGGTCTTTCCAGCCGTATTTCCTGGACTGGAGGCCGAGGCCGCAGTTCTCACGCCGGCGGCATCATGATTTTGACATGATCCGTACCGGCGCCGCCCGAGGATGCTCTTCACTCACCTCATGAAGATTGTGAGCGCGAGGGGTGACCATTTCGTTAGCTCGGTCGCTGCGCTGCAACGGTGCGCTGCCACACGCCGGCCGAACCTGCCTCAGCCTGTTGAACCTTTCATGCTGAACGGCCAGTTAAGAACGGGCCGCGCGGTTGCGCCCCGCCGTCTCGGAATGCTCTAAGCGGGCACCCGCCATCGCGCGGGTGTTGCATCGTGACCACAATCGGGCCTGCTGCGGGAGTCTTGCCGTGCCGGATCGCTTCGCGCGCATCGCGTTGGCCGCGGTGATCGTCCTGCTCGCGCTCTTCGTCGCGCAGCCCTACCTGACCGCCTTCCTGTTCTCCGCCGAGACGCCGCGGGCGGTGACGGCGCGAGGCGACCTCGCGCCGGCCGAGGCGACCACCGTCGCCCTGTTCGAGCGGGCGAGCCCCTCCGTCGTCCACGTCTTCGCACAGGCCGCGGCGCAGGGCCGCGCCCTGATGAGCCTCGACGATCCGGACGAGCAGGAGCAGGGCCAGGGCGGAACGCAGACGGGCACCGGCTTCGTCTGGGACGCGGCGGGCCACGTCGTCACGAACAACCACGTGGTGCAGGCGGCGACACAGGCCGGGGGCTCGGTCTCGGTGCGCCTGTCCTCGGGCGAGGTGGTGCCGGCCCGGATCGTCGGCACCGCTCCCTCCTACGACCTCGCCGTGCTCCAGCTCGGCCGCGTCGCCAAGACCCCGCCGCCGCTCGCCGTCGGCACCTCGGCGGACCTCAAGGTCGGGCAGGCGGCCTACGCGATCGGCAACCCGTTCGGCCTCGACCACACCCTGACCACCGGGGTGATCAGCGCCCTCCAGCGCCGGCTGCCGACGGGGGAGGGGCGGGAGCTCTCCGGCGTCATCCAGACGGATGCGGCGATCAATCCCGGCAATTCCGGCGGCCCGCTCCTCGATTCCGCGGGCCGGCTGATCGGCGTCAACACCGCGATCTTCTCACCCTCGGGCGCCAGCGCCGGCATCGGCTTCGCGGTGCCGGTCGACGTGGTGAACCGCGTGGTGCCCGACCTCATCCGCAACGGGCGCGTGCGCAATCCCGGCATCGGCATCATCGCCGGCCAGGAGGCGACGGCCTCCCGCCTCGGCATCGACGGGGTCGTCGTGCTGCGGGTGCTGCGCGGGTCGCCGGCCGCGAGCGCCGGGCTGCGCGGCGTCGACCTGCAGACGGGCGAGATCGGCGACGTCATCGTCGGCGTCGGCGACAAGCCGGTTCACCGTCTCGCGGACCTGACCGCCGCGATCGAGGCGGCCGGCCTCGGGCAGGCCGTCGACCTCACCGTCGAGCGGGGCGGCCGCACCCGGACGGTCCGCGTGACGACGACGGACGTGGCGGAGAACCGGTTGTGAGCCGGATCGTCCTCGGCCTCGCACTCGCGGCCGGCCTGAGCGCCGGCCACGCCGCCGCCGGCGACCGGGCGGCGCGCCCGCGCCTCTGCCCGGAGGACGCACCCGAGGGCGTGCGCCTGCCCAGCCGGCCGGGCTGCGGGCGCGAGCCGCTCCGGGCACCGGCCCGCGGCGACGGATTCGTCGATCTCGGCAACGGGGTTCAGGTCCGGATCAATGGTCGCGCGAGCGCCGATTTCGGCGTGCGGCGCTAGACCATGGCGCTCGCCCTCGGTGTCCTCGCCTGCCTCGCCCTGTGGTGGTTCTCCCGCCGCGGCGGCCGGTTCGACTCGGCCCGCTTCTGGCCGCTGCTGCGCCGCTTCGGGGGATGGGGCGCGCTGGCGCTGGCCTTCCTGCTCGGCCTGCGCGGCCGGGCCGATCTCGCCCTCGTCTCCGGCCTCGTGGGGGTCTGGCTGCTCGAGGGCGGGCGCGCTGCGGGGCAGCGCTTCGGCGAGACGTGGCGCCGCATCGGCGGCCGCCTGCGCCGCGCGCCGCTGATCGCCTTCACGCGCCTGCCCGACGGCAGCCCCGGCGACGGCCGCGTCCTGGCGGGGCCGCTCGCGGGCCGGACCCTCAGCGCGCTGCCGCCCCCCGCTTTGCTCGAGCTTCTCGGCGCGTGCCGGGCACAGGATTCGCGCGCCGCCGCAGACCTAGAGGCGTATCTCGACCGCCGGCTTCCCGGCTGGCGTATAGACGCTGAGGGAGATCGCGACGCGCGGACGGGCCGTGCGCCGAAGCCAGGGGCGATGCCGGAGGAGGAGGCCTACGAGATCCTGGGGCTTGAGCGCGGGGCGTCCCCAGAACAGGTCCGCGCGGCCCACCGGGCGCTGATGAAGCGGATCCATCCGGACCAGGGCGGATCCGCCGGACTGGCGGCCCGCGTCAACGCGGCCCGGGACAGGCTTTTGAACCGACATCGCTGAAACTCCACGCGCGTTGCCAGACATGAGCGGGCGAGGCCCGCCGGGACGAGCCGGCGGGACCGGCGCGAACGGCGCCGTCCTCGAGGTCCTGAATGCCGCGCCCGGGTGGGCGCGGGGCGCGACCCTCAGCTCCGGGTCGCGAAACAGTTGAAGCCGCTGCGCTTCAGCGCCTTGCAGGCGTCCTGCGCCGAATCCTGCTCGGAGAAGCCCGAGAAGCGGGCCCGGTAGAGGGTCGCGCCGCCGTGCTCGACCTTCACGGTGTAGGGGGCGGCCTTCGCGAGGGCTCCGCCGCCGCGGGAGCGGGCGTCCGCCAGCATCGACTTGGCCTTGTCCTCGTCGTCCATGGCGCCGAGCTGGATGACCCAGGCCGTCGGCACGACCCGCGGGCCGGACAGCGGCTTCGGGGCCTCGGCGCGGGCGGGTCCGTCGACCGAGGCGAGGCGGGCCTCGGACTTGGACGAGCCGGGGAAGGGCGACGGGTTCGCCGCCGCCGCGTAGGCCTGCGCGGCCTTCGGCAGGGCGGGGGCCGTCCGCGCGCCGAGGCCGGCGCTGCCCGGCGTCGTCGTGGCGCGGCTCGGCAGGATGTCGAGGGGCTGGTTGCGATCCGTCGAGGCGGTGGTGTCGACCTCGTCGTCGTCGGCCGAGGCGACCTGCGTGCGGGTTCGGGAGACCGCATCGGCCACTACGGCGGGCCGCGTCCGCTCCGCGGCCTCGACGACCGCCCCTGTCTGGCGCGCGCCGGCATAGGCGCGGGGCAGGCTCGCACGCACGAGATCCGCCATGATGCGGTCGCGGCTCGCGCCCGACTTGCCGCCGAGCACGATCGCGACGATCTGGCGATCGTCGTACCGCGCGGCCGTCATCAGGTTGAAACCGGAATCGCGGGTGTAGCCCGTCTTGATGCCGTCGACGCCCTGCACGGCGCCGAGCAGGCGGTTGTGGTTGCCGATGACCCGGCCGCGGAAGGCGAAGGAGCGGGTCTGGAAATAGCGGTAATAGCGCGGGAAGCGGTCCTGGATCGCCCGGGCGAGGATCGTCAGGTCGCGCGCGGTGGTGATCTGGTCGGCGTCCGGCAGGCCCGAGGCGTTGACGTAGCGGGTCCGGCTCATGCCGAGCGCGCGGGCCTTCTCGGTCATCATCTGGGCGAAACGCTCCTCGGAGCCAGCGATGTTCTCGCCGATCGCGCAGGCCACGTCGTTGGCCGACTTCGTCACGATCGCCTTGATCGCGTCCTCGACCTCGATGGTGGAGCCCGGCCGCAGGCCGAGCTTCGAGGGCGATTGCGCCGCGGCGCGGGCCGAGATCGTCAGCTCCGAATCGAGGGCGAAGCGACCCTTCTCCATCTGCTCGAAGAGCATGTAGAGGGTCATCACCTTGGTGATCGAGGCCGGATGGCGCAGCGAATCCTCGTTGACGGCATGCAGGGTCTTGCCCGTCTTCACGTCGACCACCATGGCCGCGTAGGGCGGGTTGTAGCCGCCGCCGGCGCGGGCATGGTGATGCCGCCGGCGCGCCTCGGCGGGCGAGGCGAGGGCGGTGAGGAGAGCCGCGGCCGCGAGGGCGGCTGGCAGAGCGCGGGACGTCCGAGACCGGCTCACAACGCTACGCATCACGACTGACTGCCCCCGCCGGTCCGGCCCCGCCGGACGCACCGCACCATCTCGGCGAGCCCGTGCCGCGGCACCGTGGCCTCGCTGCTTCAGTCGAAAACCGTAAGTCGGCGCGGTTACGGGCCGGTTAATGGGATCGGTGCGTTTCACGACTGATTTTGCATCGCACCATCCGCTTGACGCACTATGTTGCAGTGCACATATTCGGTCTGCCGGCAGGCTCGCGCTCGCAAGTCGGTCCCGGCGCTCTCGCAACACGCAGCAGAGGGGTGCCCCGCCGGGGCACCGGGTAGATCCGATGACGAAATCCCTGGAGAAGACCGAGGCGACGTTCCAGAAGGCCGAGGCCGCCGTAAAGACGGGCCTGGACTCGGTGCTCGCCGGCATGGGCGCGGCGGCCAAGACCGCCCAGACCATCGGCATCGAGTGGGCGGATTACGCGAAGCAATCCTACGAGCATTCCGCGGCCACGGCCGAGAAGCTGTCCAAGGCCGGCACCGTCGCCAAGGCCGTCGAGATCCAGACCGAGTACGTGAAGGCTTCGTTCGAGCGGGGCGCTGCGCAGGCCGCGACGCTGCGCGACCTCTACGTCGCGCTGGCCAAGGATCTCGCGAAGCCCTTCGAGAGCTTTGCCCTGCACAAGGTCGCCTGAGGCACCCGACGCCGCCGGGGGCCGGCCTCCCGCGCCGGGCCTCCGGCCGCAGCCTGCGCGGCGCGCAAGCCGCGTGCCCGCTGGCTGTCCGGCCGCGCTCCCGAGAGACACGGACAAGTGCGCGCAGCCGTCTGGCGAAGTTGCGCCTCGGCCTATAGATTGCCGTCGAAGCGAGCGCGCCTCGCCGGCGCGCCCCGCGAGCGTGATGTTGCCGCCAGATGGGGTCGGTGCGATTCAGATGTCTCAGGGCCCGATGATGCGGGGCACCGCATGTCCGCCTGCCGCCTCGCGGCCGGTCAACGAGAGAGCCGTGACCGTAGCCGCCTCGAACCCGCGCGGACCGGGCGGCGACGACCGCTCCAACACGGCGATCATCACCCGCACCAAGACGCGCACGAAGCGGCCGAGCCTCTACCGGGTGCTGCTCCTCAACGACGACTACACGCCGATGGAGTTCGTCGTCCACGTGGTGGAGCGGTTCTTCAACAAGAGCCACGAGGACGCCTACCAGATCATGATGCACGTGCATCACAACGGCGTCGGCGAGTGCGGGGTGTTCACCTACGAGGTCGCGGAGACCAAGGTGACGCAGGTCATGGACTTTGCCCGCAAACACCAACATCCTCTCCAGTGCGTTATGGAAAAGAAGTAGGCCCCCAACAGAGGCACGAGCTTTGCCCAGCTTCTCACGCAGCCTAGAACAAGCCCTCCACCGCGCCCTGGCGCTCGCCGGTGAGCGCCGGCACGAATACGCGACCTTGGAGCACCTGCTCCTCGCCCTCGTCGACGATCAGGACGCCGCCGCCGTGATGCGGGCCTGCAACGTCGAGATCGACGCGCTGAAGCGCAGCCTCGTCGAGTACGTCGATACCGAGCTCTCGAACCTAACCGGCGACGGACGCCAGGACGCCAAGCCGACGGCCGGGTTCCAGCGCGTGATCCAGCGCGCCGTGATCCACGTCCAATCCTCCGGCCGCGAGGAGGTGACGGGGGCGAACGTGCTGGTGGCGATCTTCGCCGAGCGCGAGAGCCACGCCGCCTACTTCCTGCAGGAGCAGGACATGACCCGCTACGACGCGGTCAACTACATCAGCCACGGCATCGCCAAGCGGCCGGGCGCCTCGGAGGCGAAGCCGGTGCGCGGGGCCGACGAGGAGGGCGCCGGCGAGCGCCCGAGCGGCGACGAGGGCGAGGGGCGTGCCAAGAAGAAGGGCGATGCCTTGGACGCCTATTGCGTCAACCTCAACAAGAAGGCCCGCGACGGCAAGATCGACCCGCTGATCGGCCGCGAGGCCGAGGTGCAGCGCACGATCCAGGTGCTCTGCCGCCGCCAGAAGAACAACCCGCTCCTCGTCGGCGACCCCGGCGTCGGCAAGACCGCGATCGCGGAAGGGCTCGCCCGCAAGATCATCCAGCACGAGGTGCCGGAGGTGCTGGCGGACGCGACCGTCTTCTCCCTCGACATGGGCACGCTGCTCGCCGGAACCCGCTACCGCGGCGACTTCGAGGAGCGCCTCAAGCAGGTGATGAAGGAGATCGAGGCGCACCCGAACGCGATCATGTTCATCGACGAGATCCACACCGTGATCGGTGCGGGCGCCACCTCGGGCGGCGCGATGGACGCTTCGAACCTCCTCAAGCCGGCGCTGGCCTCCGGCACGCTGCGCTGCATCGGCTCGACCACCTACAAGGAGTACCGCCAGTACTTCGAGAAGGACCGGGCGCTCGTGCGCCGCTTCCAGAAGATCGACGTCAACGAGCCGTCGATTCCGGACGCGATCGAGATCGTGAAGGGCCTGCGGCCGTATTTCGAGGAGTTCCACAAGCTCAAGTACACGACCGATGCGGTTAAGGCCGCGGTCGAGCTGTCGGCCCGCTACATCAACGACCGCAAGCTGCCCGACAAGGCGATCGACGTCATCGACGAGACGGGCGCCTCGCAGATGCTGGTGCCGGAGGCGCGCCGCAAGCGCACGATCGGCGTCAAGGAGATCGAGGCGACCATCGCCACGATGGCCCGCATCCCGCCGAAAACCGTCTCGAAGGACGATGCGGTGGTTCTCCAGAACCTCACCGAGAACCTGAAGCGGGTCGTCTACGGCCAGACGAACGCCATCGAGGCGCTGACCTCGGCGATCAAGCTCGCCCGCGCGGGGCTGCGCGATCCCGACAAGCCGATCGGCTCCTACCTGTTCGCGGGTCCGACCGGCGTCGGCAAGACCGAGGCCGCCAAGCAACTCGCCGCCTCCCTCGGTGTCGAGATGCTGCGCTTCGACATGTCGGAATACATGGAGCGCCACACGGTGAGCCGCCTGATCGGCGCGCCCCCCGGCTATGTGGGCTTCGACCAGGGCGGCCTCCTGACCGACGGGATCGACCAGCACCCGCATTGCGTGCTGCTCCTCGACGAGATCGAGAAGGCGCATCCGGACCTGTTCAACATCCTGCTGCAGGTGATGGACCACGGGAAACTGACCGACCACAACGGCAAGCAGGTCGATTTCCGCAACGTCATCATCATCATGACGTCGAACGCGGGCGCCTCCGACCTCGCCAAGTCCGCCTACGGCTTCACGCAGACCAAGCGCTCGGGCGACGACGTGGAGGCGATCAACCGGCTGTTCGCGCCGGAATTCCGCAACCGCCTCGACGCGATCATCTCCTTCGGACACCTGCCGAAGGAGGTCGTCGCCAAGGTGGTCGACAAGTTCGTCCTCCAGCTCGAGGCCCAGCTCGCCGACCGCAACGTCACGATCGAGCTTTCGGACGAGGCCCGCGACTGGCTGGTCGAGCACGGCTACGACGACGCGATGGGCGCCCGTCCCATGGCCCGGCTCATCCAGTCGACCATCAAGACGCCGCTCGCCGACGAGGTGCTGTTCGGGCGCCTCAAGGATGGCGGCGCCGTGAAGGTGGTCGTGAAGAAGCCGGAGGATGCGGACGCGAAGGCCGGCGCCAAGGACGTGCTCGGCTTCGAGTTCCCGGCCGGCCCCGTGACGCCGAAGCCGGAGAAGGACGTGACCAACGCGGCCAAGAAGCACAAGCGCTCGAAGCCGCGCGCCACGACCCGCAAGAAGGCCGAGAAGGACAAGGGCGGCGGAGGATCCGGGGGCTCGGGCGGCGTGCGCACCGTGCCCAAGGTCCCGCTCGTTCGGGCCTGAGACCCGGCCGGCCCTCACCGTCGCGTCCCGCGACGAGGAGGGCCGGCTGAGGCTTTCGGGTCCTTTTCTGCACCCGCGTCCCAGGATATGAGCCACCCGCGAGACGCCCATCGACCGGGCGTCCTTCCGCCGAGATCGGCGGGGGTTCGGCGAGAGGCTCAGGGGGCGCGGCATCGCTGCCCGCGCGAGACGAGGGGGGCACCATGACCAGCGAGCTGCATGAGGGCCCCCTCACGCCCGTCGCACGCTCCGTGCCTCCGCCGCCCAAGAAGCTGACGCGTCGCGAGGAGCGCCGCCGCCGTCGCAGGCGCCGCCGCCGCGGCGAGGAACTTCTGGCCTGGGTTCTCGTCCCCCTGATCTGCCTCGGCCTCTACTGGGGCGTGACCGCCGGCTTCGACCTTCTCGGCACCTCGCCCGGCCAGGTCTGGGACCAGCTCATGCAGGTCAAGGCGATGATGGAGAAGCGGGCCTGAGGAGCCTGCTCGAGGCAGGCGCTCCGCGAAGAGCGCTTCAGAGCGCCCCGTCGCGGATCGCGCCGGGGTCGGCGAGCGTGTGCAGCAGGCCCGCCGCGCTGTGCGCGAAGCGCAGCGTCACGGCCTTCCGGCGAGCGCCGCTCAAGGGATGCTCCTCGGGCTGGCGCAGGATCGCGCCGCCGAAGGCGTCGGCGACGATGAGGCCGGCCTCCTCGGGGATCAGCTCGCAGGGCAGCGTGTGCGGGATCGCGAAGTAGAAGCGGTCGCAATACTCCCGGTAATCCGGCCACTTCTTGTCCGCCCGGAAGTCGGCCACGCTCGACTTGATCTCCACGATGCTGAGCCTGCCGCAGGCCGTGAGCGCCATCACGTCGGCGCGGCGCCCGTTGGCCAGGGAGAATTCGGGCAGGCTCACTTGGCCGAGCTCCGCGAAGAGGCGGCGCACGCCGCGCTGCGTGGCGGCGGCGGTCGGCGATTGCCGGCGGTCGGGCGGGAGAAGGGCGGCGGCGAGGGCTGCGGACAAGGCGGGATCTTGCGTGACGCGTCCCGAATCGGGACGCGCGCATCGAACCAGCCGGGGCCGGGCTTGTCGATGCGGCGCCGGCACCGCAGGGCGCAGGCCTATCCCTGGAACACCTATCCCTGGAACCATGTCAGGAGGCCGGCCCCGGGCGCGAGCAGCACGAAGGCCCAGACGAGGGCGGAGAGCACGTTCGCGATCTGGAAATGCAGGCGCTCGACGCCGAACACCCCCGCGATCAGCGGCACGACGGCCCGCGCCGGGCCGAAGAAGCGCCCGAGCGCCACCGCGCCCGCGCCCCACCGGTGCAGGAAGGCCTCAGCCTTCGCCACCATCTCGGGGTAGCTCCGCATCGGCCACATGCGCTTGGCGCCGGACTTGTAGTAATGGCCGAACTCGTAGGAGATCCAGTCGCCGAGCGCCGCACCGATGGCGGCGGCGATGACCACCGGCCAGAACGGGATGTCGGCGGCCCCGACCAGCGCCCCGATCCCGACCAGGATCACGGTCGCCGGCACGAGGAGCGACAGGAAGGCGATCGATTCGCAGAAGGCGAGAAGCCCGGTGATGACGGGCGTCCACGCCTTGTGTGCCTCCACGAAGCCGAGGGTCGCGGTGCGCAGGGCTTCGAAATCCATGGAGGTCCTTGTGGGCTCGAACTCTGAGGGCAGGGCGGTCCGTCCCGATGTGGCGCCGCCTTGCCGAAGGGCAAGCGTGCCCGCCTCCGCGGATGCGCGGCGTCCCGAAAGGCGCTAAGGGCTCCTCACGCAACTCCCGACCCCTGGGCCGGCCTCCGGCCTTCGAGGGTGCGGCGGGAGTTGCGTGAGAGACATTCTGGGGCGGCTCCGGTCCGCGTCGCGTGGGGAGGCGCCTCCCGTGAAGGTCCTGTCGATCCAGTCGCACGTCGCCTACGGGCACGTGGGCAACGCCTCCGCCGTCTTTCCGATGCAGCGCCTCGGCGTCGAGGTCTGGCCGATCCACACGGTGCAGTTCTCGAACCACACGGGCTACGGCGCGTGGCGCGGGCGCGTCTTCGACGGGCCGGCCATCGAGGAACTCGTCGCCGGCATCGCGGAGCGCGGCGTGCTCGGCCAGTGCGACGGCGTGCTCTCGGGCTACATGGGCTCGCCCGATATCGGCACGGCGATCCTGGGGGCGGTGGCGGCGGTCCGCGCGGCGAACCCGGCGGCGCTCTATTGCTGCGATCCGGTCATCGGCGACACCGACCGGGGCGTCTACGTGCGGCCCGGCATCGCCGAACTGATGCGGGATCGCGCGGTGCCCGCCGCCGACATCGTCACGCCGAACGCGTTCGAGCTGAACCTCCTCACGGGATTACCGACCGGCACGCTCGCGGAGGCGAAGCGGGCGGTCGCGGCCCTGCAGGCCCTGGGTCCCCGCGTGGTGCTGGTGACATCCCTGGCCACCGACGACACGCCCGGCGACGCGATCGACCTCTTGGCGGGCGAGGGCGGCACCTTCTGGCGCCTGCGCACACCGCGCCTCCATCTCGACGTGAACGGCGCCGGGGATGCGGTCGCGGCCCTGTTCTTCGTGCATTACGCCCGCAGCGGCTCGGCGGCGCTGGCGCTCGGCATGGCGGGCGCCTCGGTCTACGGCCTCCTGCGCCGCACCGCGGAGGCGGGTTCGCGCGAGATCCTCACGGTCGCCGCGCAGGACGAGTTCGTCGCCCCCAGCGAGACCTTCCCGGTCGAGCCGGTGTGAGGCTGCCCGCGAACGCCCCGCGCCGGTCCGGCGTTTGCGTCCCGATCCCTCGAGCCACGGAACAGAGCCCATGACCCGACGCCGGTTCGTCACCCTCGACGTGTTCACGGACGAGCCCTACGCCGGCAATCCGCTCGCCGTGGTGCTGGATGCCGAGGGCCTCGACGGTGCGGCGATGCAGCGGATCGCCCGGGAGTTCAACCTGTCGGAGACGGTGTTCGTGCTGCCTCCGGCCGAGCCGCGCCACCGGGCGGCCCTGCGGATCTTCACGCCCACCCGCGAGCTGCCCTTCGCCGGGCATCCGACGGTCGGCGCGGCGGTGTTGCTGGCGCTTGAGGACGGGCGCGCCGCCGCGGCCCTCGCCGACGCCGTCGCCTTCGGGCTGGAGGAAGGGGTCGGCATCGTGCCCTGCGTCGTCGAGGCGGGGGAGGGGAGGGGCCGCGCCCGCTTCAAGGTGCCGAGCCTGCCGGCCTTCCTCGGCGACGGGCCGGAGCCCGCCGCCCTCGCCGGGGCGCTCGGCCTCGCCTCCGGCGACATCGGGTTCGCCGCCCATCGTCCCAGCCGCCACGATGCGGGCGTGCCCTTCACCTTCGTGCCGGTCGCCTCCCGGGAGCGCCTCGACGCCGCCCGAATCGACGCGGGCGCGCTCGCCGCGCTCGAGGAAGCGGGAGCGCTCTACCTCTACACGCCGGATCCGGAAGGGCTCGGGCAGCGCTACCAAGCCCGGATGTTCGCGCCCCATCTCGGGGTGCCGGAGGACCCGGCGACGGGCTCGGCGGCAGCCGCCTTCGCGGGCGTGCTGATGCAGTTCGAGCGTCTCGGATCGGCCGAGCACGACGTCGTTATCCGCCAGGGCCTCGCCATGGGCCGCCCGAGCGAGATCGCCCTGCAGGTCGTCGTCGAGGAGGGAGCGCTGCGCTCGGTCGAGATCGGCGGCGCGGCCATCGTCGTCAGCGAGGGGGTACTCCTTGCCTGAGGTGGGTCCGCTCGGCTTCCAACTTGCCCGCCTCCACGGCGTCACGGCGCGCCTCGTCCCCTTCGCCTGGGCCTGGGCGGAGGACAATGCCGAGATGATCGCCGAGAACTGGCGGCGGCGGCTCGGCGAGAGGCCGGGCCTCTTCGACGGGCCGGTGCTCCTCGCCTGCGGCGTCTCGGTTTCGGACGGGCAGTGCGAGGCCCAGTTCTTCGAGACGCGCTATTCCCGCTTCATCGCCTTCCGGGATGCCGGCTCGCCGGACGGGCGTGTGGCGAACGCCTTCGCGGCCATCGTGCCTCTCGCCCGCGACGGGGCGGTGCTCCTCGGCGAGATGGGCCCGCACACGGCGAATGCCGGCCAGATCTACTTCCCCTGCGGTACGCCCGACCGCGACGACGTGCGCGGCGAGACGGTCGATCTCGCGGGCTCGGCCGCACGGGAGTTGCGCGAGGAGACGGGCCTCGCCCTGCCGGAGGACGCGGCGGAGGAATGGGTACTGCTCAAGGGCGAGGGCCAGCTCGCCTTCCTGCGGCCCGTACCCTTTCCGGAGGATGCGGAGGGCCTGCGGGCGCGCATGGAGCGGCATCGCGCCGGGGAGGCCGAGCCGGAACTCGCCCGCATCGTCGTCGCCCGCGGACCCGGCGACGTCGACGCCGACCGGATGCCCGGCTTCGTGCGCGCCTTCCTCGCCGACGCTTTCGCGGATCAGCGGTAGCCGTAGCGGGTCTTGGCGGCGGCGAGCAGGCCGAGCGCCTCGCCCTCGCGGCCGGCGGCGCAGGCGGCCGAGGCGCGGGCGAGGTCGGCGCTGAAGCGGGCGCCGACCGGCTGGTTCAGGTTGCCGGTGGCGACGTCGCTGTCCACCACCGCCTGGGTCCGGGCGATGTTCGGCCCGCAGCCCGGCCCCGCCGGCGGCACAGAGACGGGGGCGGGCGTCGCCGCCGCCACGACGGGCGCGGCCGCCTTCGGCTGGCAGGCGCCGGCAAGACCCGCGAGGAGAGCGGTGGCGACAAGGGAGAGGCTGAGGCGGTACGCTGTCACGGACGGACATCCCGGTTCGCGCCCGACCCGCACGGCCGAGCTTGGCGGATCCGGTATGTGCGCCCTCGGCCCCAGGCCGGTCAATCGCCGCCGTGCCCCTCCTACTTCGCCTTCTCGGCGATCCCCTTGAGGCCGCCGTCGTAGATGCCCTCGATCACGTCCTTGGCGACCGGGTCCGGCACGCCCTTGGCCGAGAAGCTGCCGGTCCAGGTGAGCTTCGAGCCCGAGCCCTCGGGGGCAACGGCGAGGGTCGACGTGTAGTCCGAGACGGGCAGCGGGCTCTCCTGGATCGCGTAGCTGTAGGACATCACCTTGTCGTCCCGGGAGGTCTGCTCCTCGACGATCGCGCCGCCGCCCTTCAGCTTCAGGGTGCGGATCGCCTTGCCGTCCTTCTCGGACGGGGTGCAGGTCTCGACGGCCGGATGCCAGGTGCCGATGCCGCAGAAATCGCCGATCGTCTGCCAGACCTTGGCGGGGGGCGCCTCGATCGTGGCCGTCTTCTGGACGTCGATCGCGAGCGCGGGCGCCGCTGCGCCGACGAGGAGGGCGGTGAGCGCGAGCCGCAGGGTGTGGCGCGTCATGGGAGTCTCCATCCGTTGTTGTGGTGGGGCGAGGCCCGGCCCCGCGGCGGACCGCCGGACCCCTCGTCCGTTAACCCTCGCCGGGCTCGGCGCGAAGCTAGGCGGCGCGGCCGCGTCGGCAATGGCGGGGGCGGCGGTTCCGGATCACGATCGGTCGCGCCTGTCTCCGGCCGGAAGGGTCGCGTCGTGGTCGAGCCTGCGCCGCGGGTGGAGTGCCGGCCCTGGCGTGCCGCGCGGGCGCGGGCTAGGTGTCCCGCCTTGCGCCGGAGCGGCCGGCGCCGCGCGCCTCCGCCGAGTCCGCCGCGATCCGAACGGAGTTCGTCCTTGATCCCATGGGTTCATCTCGATACCGGCGCCATCCCGGGCGAGAGCGTCCCGCTGCGCCTCATGCGGCGCGGCGACGAGTACTCGATCGTGGTCGGACCGATCGAGCTGATGAACAACCGGCTCCGGGGCTCGGAGGAGGCGCTCGCCACGATCGCCTGCGAGCGTCTCCGCGACCGGCCGCGCGCCAAGATCCTGATCGGCGGGCTCGGCATGGGCTTCACGCTGCGCGCGGCCCTGAAGGCCCTCGGGCCGGAGGCGCGCGTCGTCGTCGCGGAACTGGTGCCGGCGGTGACGTCCTGGGCGCGGGGCCCGCTCGCGCACCTGTTCGAGGGAAGCCTCGACGATCCCCGCGTCGAGCTCGTGGAGGCGGACGTGAACCGCCTCATCCAGTCGGGCCCCGGCCAGTACGACGCCATCCTCCTCGACGTCGACAACGGGCCGGAGGGGATGGTGAGGCAGGAGAACGACCGCCTCTACGATTCCTGGGGCCTGAAGCGCGCGCATTACGCCCTGCGCCCGGGCGGCCTGCTCGGCGTCTGGTCCGGCGGCCCGGCCCGGCACTTCAAGTCCCGGCTGCAGCGGTCGGGCTTCGCGGTCGACGAGCTTCGCGTGCGGGCGAACGGCGGCACGAGCGGGCGGCGCCACGTCCTCTGGATCGCGGAACGCATGGAGGCGGGCGCCGGCCCGGCCCCCCGGAGGACGGGCCGGTGAGGGCGCCCTGATCCGCGCCCTCGTCGGCGCGGGTCCTCGGGACGCTCGCTTGTGTTTCACCCGCGCGAAGGATACGTACGTCAACCCCCGGACCGTCCCCGCCCTGACCGGCGAATCGCGTCCGCCCGTCGTGTCCCGCGAGGAGAGACGAGCCTTGGCCCGAGCCGGCTCCGTGTGCCCGACCATCCGCGCTGCCCGTGCAGCGTCGCGGTCGCGCGCGCGTCTCGTCCGCCTTCTCCTTACCCGCCCCTGAGGGCCGTCCGGGCGCGCGCCTGGGCTCTCAGGGGATTGCGCACCACGACGACAGGCTTGATGGCGCCGCCGACCGCTCGAGACGGGGCGCGCCGCGACAGGGCAAGCGAGATACCCATGACCACGACCCAGACCGGCTCGGCCAAGGACCGCGTTCTCATCTTCGACACGACGCTGCGCGACGGCGAGCAATGTCCCGGCGCCACCATGACGCTCGACGAGAAGCTCGCGGTGGCCGAACTCCTCGACGCGATGGGCGTCGACATCATCGAGGCGGGCTTCCCCATCGCCTCGAACGGCGACTTCGAGGCGGTGGCCGAGATCGCCCGCCGCTCCAAGCGCGCGACCATCGCCGGCCTCGCGCGGGCAATCCCCGCGGACATCGCGCGGGCGGGCGAGGCCGTCGGCCACGCCCATCGCGGGCGCATCCATACCTTCGTCTCGACCTCGCCGATCCATCTGGCGCACCAGATGCGCAAGAGCGAGGACGAGGTGCTGGAGATCATCCTGAAGACGGTGGCCCAGGCCCGCGACCTCGTGGAGGACGTGGAATGGTCGGCCATGGACGCCACGCGCACGCCGATCGATTACCTCTGCCGCTGCGTCGAGGCGGCGATCCGCTCGGGCGCCACCACGATCAACCTGCCGGACACGGTGGGCTACGCCACGCCCTCCGAGTACCGCGCCATGTTCGAGGCGGTGCGCGCGCGCGTGCCGAATTCCGACAAGGCGATCTTCTCGGTCCACTGCCACAACGATTTGGGGCTCGCCATCGCCAACTCGCTCGCCGGCGTGGAGGGCGGGGCGCGGCAGGTCGAGTGCACGGTCAACGGCATCGGCGAGCGGGCCGGCAACGCGGCGCTGGAGGAGATCGTCATGGCGATCCGCACCCGCGGCGACGTCATGCCCTACGAGACCGGCATCGAGACCACGATGCTGACCCGCGCCTCGAAGCTCGTCTCCCACGCGACGAACTTCCCCGTGCAGTACAACAAGGCGATCGTCGGCCGGAACGCCTTCGCGCACGAGAGCGGCATCCACCAGGACGGGATGCTGAAGCACACCGAGACATACGAGATCATGACCCCGGCATCGGTGGGCGTCAGCAAGACCTCGCTGGTGATGGGCAAGCACTCGGGCCGGGCCGCCTTCCGCTCGAAGCTCGACGAGCTCGGCCTGCATCTGGCCGAGAACCAGTTCCAGGACGTGTTCGATCGCTTCAAGGCGCTCGCCGACCGCAAGAAGCACGTCTACGACGAGGATATCGAGGCGCTGGTGGACGAGAACCTCGCCACCGCCCACGACCGCATCCGCCTCGTCTCGCTCTCGGTCATCGCCGGCACCCGGGGTCCGCAGCGGGCCACCATGAAGATCGACATGGACGGGCGCACCTTCACCGAGGAGGCGGACGGCAACGGACCGGTCGACGCGGTGTTCAACTGCATCAAGGCGCTGGTGCCGCACGAGGCGCAGCTCGAACTCTATCAGGTCCACGCCGTGACGGAGGGCACGGATGCACAGGCCGAGGTCTCGGTGCGCCTCAAAGCCGGCGAGCGCTCCATGACCGCCCGCGGCGCCGACCCTGACACGCTGGTGGCCTCCGCCAAGGCCTACCTGTCGGCCCTGAACAAGCTCTCGGCGGCGGCGGTGCGCCTGCATGCCCAGCATGCGGCGGCCGAATAGCCTCAAGATTCTTGCGGGCCGGGGGTGGACAGCCCCCGGCCCCCTTGGTATCAGCCCGACCTCGCCGCGGACTGGTGGCCCCGGCGCATCGCTGACAAGCGATGAGGGCGCATAGCTCAGTTGGTAGAGCAGCTGACTCTTAATCAGCGGGTCCTAGGTTCGAACCCTAGTGCGCCCACCATTTCTTTCCAGGACTTCTGGCAGATAGCGAGTGGCGTGAGAGCCTCACCTTATTCCGGAACGAGCCGAATAAGAGTTTTTGCTGGGTCGCGGCGTGACCGGAATCTCTCCACCCTCCTGTGGCATCGCAGGGAGGACCGCCGGCCACTGCCGACATACCGCTTCGTAGGAGCGGAAGGGTTAGCAACTCGAGGCCGGCACAGGTTAGGCTTTCAGGACCCTGTCGGCTCAGAGTGACTGCGCGCGCGCGAACTCCTGACCCGTTTCGGCCCTTCGAGCGTCCGCTTCCAGCTAGCTCAGTGGGGCAGGTTGGAATGACCAACTTTGGCCGAAGGCGGAATGTCGGCTTTCGAGCGAGACACTGGGCGAAACGGACGTTCCAGTTCGCCCGGGCTTGTTCCTGGCCACGCTCTCGCGAGCAATGTTCCAAAAGGTAATGGAACGTCATTGGGTTCGTCATTCCAGAGTGCAAGATGACGAGTGTGGAACGGGGCCGGCCGAAACGCGGAAGGTTCCATTAGTGCAAGCCCTATTGGAACGCCCATGCGCTGGAGCAGCTAATCCGATTGTCCGCAATCGAACTCTTGCTTAGCACTTGTAACCTACGTTAGCCATCCGTGTCGAAGGGCCCGAAGGAGGCGGGACAAGCCCATCATGAGTGCGAGCAGTATGGCCGGATCCCTAGCGCGTTTTGCGAGGCAGGCTGCTCATCCAGTTCTGCAGGTCGTCGTGCGCGAGCGAGCCCTTGTCCGAGATCAAAGCCTTATCTTGCAGGGTGAGGTGCCTCAGATGGCGCATGTACTCCTGTCTGGCTACACCTGCCGGCATCGCACGCTGAGAAACGGTCAGCGGCAGATCACGGCCCTCCTGGTGCCCGGCGACATGTGCGATCTTGAAGCTGTTCTGCGCGGCTGGGCAGACTGTGGGATCACGACGCTGACCTCCTGCATCTTCGGCGAGATCCCGCTCGAAATGGTAGCGGACCCGCTCCGACAGGAACCTGAACTTGCTCGCGCGCTGCTCAATCGTCTCCTGCTCGACAAAGCCATCGACAGCGAGCGCGTGTTGAGCCTCGTCCAACGCTCCGCTCTGCAACGTCTCGCCCACCTATTCTGCGAGCTGCGGGAGCGGCTGCACGCAGTCGGGCTGGCGGACGACGAGGGGTACAGTCTGCCTCTGACGCAGATCGAGCTTGCCGAACTGACTGGCATGTCGAACGTCCACGTCAACCGCACGTTGCAGGCGCTGCGCAACCAGAACCTCATCGGCTGGCATAGAGGGCGATTGAGCCTGCTGGATCGGCCTGCTCTGGAGCACCTTGCGGAGTTCGATCCGACATACCTGCGGGTTCCCTGAAGGCAGGCGATGCCGAAAGGCCAGTGTCCCCGCTGGACAGCTATACTTTCAGGGGCGCAGGCCGATCATGGCTATCGCTGCTGGAGGCTGCTGGTGCTGATCGCTCGGGCGCAGGCTAAGAGTTCGCACGAATGCGGTGTGCATCCCGGTCGAGGATCTCCGTGAATGGCAGCTCCAACAGAGCCTGACCTGCCCTGTCAGTGATCTCGAAGCAGCAGCACCGCGGATCAACCTTCTTTTCCAGCAGCTCGTCCGCCATCATTGGGATCGCCCGGCAGGCGTCCAGGTAGGCGGCCTCTATCCCGATCAGCTCCAGCCCGATCTCGTCGCGGTCCAGACCGTCAGGCGTACGTAAGTGGAAATAGAACCAGGGCATCCCGCCTCATAGCCGGGTCGGGAAAAGCGGACATTCACGCAGGTAAACGGACCAAGCGCTCCTTCGTAAAGGCTGATCCTGCGCTCGTTCTGCGTTCCGAAATACCCAGCGTGCGAGCGGTGCTGCGGTCCTGCTAAGGTTCGGTAGCAAGCCCTACTGGAACCGGCGCCTGGGTGCCCCGAGCATCGCCCGTAGGTCCATACCCGGCCGATCCGCTTCCCAGCACATCAGCGGAACACCACAGGCCGTCATCATGGCGCGCAAGTCCTCGACGCATTGCTCGGCCTCGGCACGCGTCAGAAACCCGCAGCGCCAGTGCACGGAGCCGGACGCAGAAGCAGCCACGACCGCGAACCGCCCGTCTGGATGGTCGACGATGCTGTATGTCACTGGTCGCGGCATTTCCCCGATCGCGCTGGCATTTAGAGAACGGCTGCAACGCGAGTGCCACGAGGAACGATCCCCTAATGGCCTAGTTAGATGTTCACTGTACGGTCAGGATGCTCGGCGTACGCCGTCGCGCATGACGATGCAAAACGACAGCAGGTTGAACGACATGCTGATACCAGACGGCCTCGGTGTGGATCAGACGGAGGTGCAGGACGCACCAGCTTCAGCTCCTCTGTCTGCGGCCATCCTCGATCACCTCGGCTTCGAGTTGCAGGCCGCCTACGGCGCCCTGATGCAGGCTCAGCCGCCGCAGCGGCTGCTCGACCTGATCGCGCAGCTCGACAGCGCGCTCGCCGTGCAGGGCGGAAACGCAGAAGCATTCCGCGACGGCTTGGTCGAGGCGCTTCCTGGCCTGCGGGCGTTCGCGATGTCGCTGATCCCGGATGCGACACGCGCCGACGACCTCGTGCAGGAGACGATGGTGCGGGCCTGGGCAGCGCAGGATCGCTTCCTGGCGGGCTCGAACCTGAAGGCATGGCTCTGCACCATCCTGCGCAACCAGTTCTACACCGAGTGTCGCAAGGGCAAGCGCGAGGTCGAGGACGCGGACGGCGTCATGGCCGGCACCCTGATCGCACCCGCCGCCCAGGAGCACGGCACGGACCTGCGCACCATCTGGACACACATCGCTAAGCTGTCGCCAGCTCAGCGCGAGGCGCTGCTGCTCGTGGGCGCGCAGGGCCTGACCTACGAGGCAGCGGCCGAGGTGATCGGCTGCCAAGTTGGCACCGTGAAGAGCCGGGTGAGCCGGGCGCGCGCGGTCCTGACGAGCCTGCTCGGGATGCCCGCAACCCGGGTCTCCGCTTAGGCGCTGACTTCAGGCCCGCCTCTGACGCTCCCTGACGTTCAAACCCTACACGGGGTTGAGAGAGAGCCTGCACCGCGCTCTGGCTCGTCTATGCGGCGATATCGAGTGGTTCCGACGCCGGCACTGGAGCAGGGGCGGGCAAACCGCGTCGGTAGATCAGCGACACGGCGTGCCAGAAGGCGGCCCCATCTCCCTCTGTGCGCTCGAGGCTTCTCTCGATCATGACGCGGGCCAGCTGCGCCAGAGCCTCAACCTCAGTCGGATCGACCTCTAGAGCTGCCATCTTGCGCCTCGTGATGTTAATCCCGGTAACATCAACGTGCATCGCAGCATTCTGATCCGGCATGGCGGGCCAGGCGGCGCTTCATAATGCGTGCCAGCGAAGGCTGTGGTGCGGCTACTCCTGATCCGCCTCGTGCGCGTGCAGACGCTTCACAGCGGTGCGGAGCTGGCCCGGCACGCCCCGGCCAGACGGTGCAGGACAGGTACTCTCAAGCAGCCTGGCAAGGGCATGAAGCTGTGGCTCATGCAAGCATGGGACGCGGAAGGGTCGAGGCAGCCATGGGTTCGTAAGCGTCATGCGGCGAAGCCCCTTTGGGGTGACGATGAGGATGGCAATGCGGGCCATGGGAGACCAACCATGGGAGGCGCCTCACATGAGCCTCGTGAGCAGGCGGTGCGCCTGAGAGGGGCCCGAAACGGTCTCGACCCCTGGAGCGTTCCTGACAGTCGAGCACGACAGGGCAGGAGGGTGTCATGGCCAGCTGGCGGTCCATGGATCGGGCCCCGCAGGACGGCCGGTGGATCGTGGCCATCAACCGGCACGAGCCCGACA
>NZ_SMNT01000052.1 GCF_004348265.1 Methylobacterium segetis | reverse complement strand
TCCCAGTCGAGGTCGCGCTCCAGCGCCTCGTGCGCCGCCGCGGTCTCCGCCCGCAGGCGGGCGTGCAGGCCGCTTCCGGCGCTCACGCGGTGATCGTGAAGCAGGCGCCGGGCGTGTTGGCGACCTCGATGCGGGCGTTGATCTGGTCGAGCATCGCCCGGATCATCTTCATGCCGAGCCCCGTCCCCTGGGGCCTCGCCTCGGCCCAGCCCTCGGGCATGCCGCCGCCGTCGTCGCAGACCTTGAGCCGGACCCCGCCCCCGGCGGAAGAGGAGACGCTCACCTCGACGCGGCCGCCCCCGGTCGGTCCCGCGGCGTACTTGAACGCGTTGGTGACGAGTTCGGTGGCGATCAGCGAGAGGGCCACCGCCTTGCGGTAGGGCACCATCACGCCGGATTCCGCCACGAGTTCGACCGCGTGGCCGTCGCCCGCCATGCCGGCGAGATCGCTGCACAGGTTCTCGATGGTCTGGCCGAGATCGACCTCCTCGACGCTCTCGGCCTGATAGAGGCTGTCGTGCACCCGGGCGACGCTCATCACCCGCGCGGAGGTCTCCGCGAAGGCCTGGCGGGCATCCGGGTCGGCGATCTGCCGGCGCTGCATCTGCAGGAAGGCGGAGACGATCTGGAGCGAGTTCTTGACGCGGTGGTCGATCTCCCGGGTCAGTATGTCCTTCTGCGTGAGGAGCTTCTCCTTGTCGGCGAGGAGGCCGGTCAGCTCGTCGATCTTCCGGCGCTGGCGCAGCACCACGCCCTCGACGGCCTGCGCGAGGGACTGGGCCAGGGAGACCTGCCAGTCGGCGAAGGGCGTGGCGAAGCCCGTCCGTTCCTCGACCCAGCGCTCGAAGGAGCGCCGGGGCAGCACCGCGACGGGGCCGCTGCCGGGGAGGACGGGCTTGCGGGGGTCGCCCCCCCAGGTCACCGTGCTCGGCACTTCCGGACGGAACCAGAGCAGCAGGTGCTCCCGCGCCGGGTCGACGAAGGCGGCGAGTAGCCCGCTCGCGATCTCGCGATAGGCGGCGGCCGGCTGGAATTCGGCGGAGAAGGCGCTGGACGCGTAGGAGGAGGCCTCCGCGGGCAGGTGCTCCCTCAGCCAGACGGCGAGGTCCCGAACCTCGGCCTCGGCCGGGGTCTTGCCGATGAGGGTGACGCCGCCCGCCGAGACGACGCCCGCGCCGGTCGCCCCGAAGAGGTCGAGCAGGGTCATCGTGCCCGCCGTCAGCGCGCCGACGAAATCGTCGGAGCGGGTCAGCTCGCGCACGAGGCGGCCTTCGGTGTCGAGATGCGCCTGCTGTTCTGCCCAGAGACGCCGCCCCTCGATCTCCTGCACCCGCATGGCGAAGGCGTCGGTGATCACGGTCGCCGCGGCGCGCGTCTCCGGCGCCACGTAATGCGGCTGCCGGTGATGCCCGATCATCAGGCCCCAGAGCTTGCCCTCGACCATGATCGAGATCGACATCGATCCGTTCACGCCGAGATTGCGCTGATATTCCAGATGGATCGGCGAGAGCGTGCGGTGCTGGGCGAAGGTGAGGTCGATCGGCCCGTTCCCGGCGGGCGGCGCGGCGACGAGGGGGACCGGCACGCTGTCGCGGTCGATCACGAAGCGGCTCTTCGCCTTGGTGTAGAGCGCCCGGGCCTGGGCGGGGATGTCGGAGGCCGGGAAGCGCAGGCCGAGCAGGGTGCGCGACCAGTCCGCCACCTTGTCCTCGGCGATGGCCTCGCCGTTCCAGTCGGCATCGAAGCGGTAGACGAGGACGCATTCGAAGCCGGTCAGCGCGCGCACCTCCAGGGCGGCGATGCGGGCGACCGTTCCGAGCGTCTCGGCGCTGCGCAGGCGCGCCACGGAGAGTTCCGTGTCGGTCTGCGTCGCGACGGCGAAATCCTCCGGCAGTTCCGGAGCCATCTCCATCTCGACGATCACGCGGCCGAGATGGGCATGGGCCACGGCGAAGTAGGCGTTCGCGGTCTGGCCCCGGCCGGGCAGGCGGATCGTGCGGCGGATGGAGCGCCCGTCATCGAGGGTGCCGGAGGCGAGGCGCGCGCGGATCACGTCGACGAACGAGCGGGGCAGGACAGCGTCGAGGCGGCGGCCGCTCAGGGTGCGGCCGTCGTCGGGCAGCGTCTCGTGCACGTTCACGCTGTGCGCGAGGATCACCAGATCAGCGGCACCGGCGGCGATCATCACGGCGTTCGGCTGGATCGAACCCGGGATGTGGATCGGCTCGCGCTCGCACAGGCTCGGGTCGACCGGCTCGGCGCGGGCCCGATTGCCCAGGGCGGCGATCACCGCCTCGCGCCGCTCGCCCGCGCCGACCGCCTGCAGCGGCGTCAGCGTCATCCAGTAATGGTCGCGTCCCTGGCGCATCTCGACGCGAACACGCAAGGGTTGCGGCACGCGGCCGAACACGAACTCGAAGCTCTCGTCGAGCCGCCCGCGGCGGATGCCCGACAGGAAGCGCCCGTGAAAGCTCGGAAGGTTCGTGGCCGGCGCCACCTCGCGGAAATAATGATGGCCGATCACCGCCGAGGCCGACAGGCCGCTGAACGCGCTCGCCGCATCGTTGTAGGCGACGATCACGCCCGAGCGATCGAGCCCGATCACCCCAATATCGAGGTCATCGAGCCCGTCGGGCCCGAGCGAATCGAGATCGATGGGGCCGCCGGCAGGATCGTTCAGCGGCATCGGTGACGGGCAATCCTCATGTGCCCAACGGTATGAACGGGCGTTCCGCCGAGTGCAATCCTCGGGGGACCGATCTCCGGATTGGATGGATGTTGATGCACGTTAACGTTGCCGCAGCCTCCGCTCAGCGAGCGACCGCCCGCGCGATCTCGGCCAGAGCCGTCTCCAGGCCCTCCTCCAGGGTCGGGTGGTAGAAGGGGCGGTCGCGCAGTTCGGCGGCGCTCAGGCCCTGCTGGACGGCGAGGGCGAGATACTGGGACAGGTGCTCGACGCCCGGCCCCAGCATCTCGCCGCCGAGCAGCCGGCCGCCCCGGTCGGCCCAGATCCGCAGGCCGCCCGAGTTCTCTCCCTCGATGCGGGCGCGGCCCTGATCGCAGAAGCTCATGGCGCCGGTGATGCGCGCGCCCGCCGCGTCGGCCTCGTAGGGCGCGCCGACCAGGGCGGCCTGCGGGTGCGTGAAGACCATGGCGAGGTTCACCCAGGGCTCCGGCGCGGCGAGCGGCCGGCCGGCCGCGAGGGCGGCGGCATTCTCGCCCGCGATGCGCCCCTGGCGCGCCGCCTCGTGCAGGATCGGACGGATGCCGTTCGCGTCGCCGGTGATGAGGACCGGGCCGCCCTCGCACAGGAGGGTGCGCGGATCGAAGCGCGGCATTCCCTTCTCGCCGAGGGAGAGGCCCGCGGCGTCGAGACCGAGACCCGACAGGTTCGGGGGGCGCCCGGCGGCGGCCAGGATCCGATCGAAGCGGCCTTCGTGGCGCTCGCCGTCCTTCGCCGTCCAGGCGACCCGCACGCCCTCGCCCTCGCGGGCGGCCTCCACGATCTCCGTGCCGAGATGAAGGTTCATGCCGGCGCCGAAGACTGCGTTGGCCGCCTCGACGAGATCGGGGTGGGACAGGCCGGCGAGGGCGGCCCCGGCATCGAACACGTCAATCTCGACGCCGAGGCGCGCCATCGCCTGGGCGATCTCGATCCCGACGGGGCCGCCGCCGACGACGGCGAGCGAGCGCGGCAGATCCTCGATCTCGAAGAGGGTGTCGGTGGTGAGCACGCGGTCGCCGAGGTCCCGGAGCGGCTCCGGGATCGCGGGGCTCGACCCCGTGGCGACGATGGCGGCGCGGAAGCCGAGGCGGGTGTCCTCGCCGACACGAAGCGTGCCCGCATCCTCGAACCGGGCGCGGCCGGACAGGCGCGCATCCTCGGGCAGATCGTCGAGCCCGTCGCGGACCAGGGCGACGAAGCGGTCGCGCTCGGACCGGAGGCGGTGCAGCACCGCCCGCCCGTCGACCCGGATCTCGGGCACATCGAGGCCGAACAGCCCGGCCTCGCGGGCTCCCTGCACCGCCTTGCCCGCGGCGATGAGGAGCTTCGAGGGCATGCAGCCGACGCGCGCGCAGGTGGTGCCGCCGGGCCCGGCCTCGACCAGGACGGCGCGGGCACCGGCCCTGCGCGCCGCCGCGTGGGCGGCGATGCCCGCCGTTCCGGCCCCGATCACCGCCACGTCGCACGCGATCTCACGCATCGAACCGACTTCCCTTCCGCGCCACGCCGCGCCCGGTGCTCAGCTGCCCATCGTCAGGACGGCACCGCCGTCGATGCGCAGGTTCTCGCCGGTGATGAAGCTCGCCTGTTCCGAGCACAGGAAGGCGACCGCCGCGGCGACCTCCTCGGCGCGGCCGCGCCGCTTCGCGACGATGCCGGGGCGCTTCTCGTCGAGGACGGACTCGATCGCCTCGTCGAAGGAGACGCCGAGTTCCTTCGCGCGCTTCTCCATCATCGCGTCGGTCATCGGCGTGGCGACGAAGGCGGGCGCCACCGAGTTCACGAGCACGCCGTCCGGCCCGTAGGCCTTGGAGAGGCCCTTGGTGAGGTTCATCAGGCCGGCCTTCGCCGCGCAATAGGGCAGTTCCTCGACGTAGGGCTGCACGGCATCCTCGGAGGTGAACAGGACGACGCGGCCCCAGCCGGCCTCGCGCATGCCGGGAATGAAGGCGCGGGCGACGCGCACGGCCACCATCAGGTCGGCCTGGATCGTCTCCAGCCAATCCTCGTCGCTGAGTTCGAGGAAGTCGCCCGTGGCGCCGGTGATGCCGGCCGCATTCACGAGGATCGTGGGCTTGCGCCCGAAGGCGGTGTCGGCGAAGGCCTTCAGGGTCTCGACGCCCGCCATGCCGCTGAGATCGGCTGCGACCGCGCGCACCTCGCCGAGGCTCGCGAGTTCCTGGGCCGCCGCCTGCACCTTGTCCTCGTCGACGTCGGTGAGGACGATCTTCACGCCCTCGCGGAGGAGGTACTCCGCGCTCTTCCTGCCCATGCCCGAATCGCCGCCGGTGACGACGGCGACGCGTCCGCTGATCCCGAGATCCATCGCGATGCTCCTGCTGCCCGGAAATGGCCGTCGGCTCCACTCCGGTGGGACATCGCGGCGCCGCTCAAGGCGGCCCAGACCCCTTCCCGAAAGTCCCCCGATCGGACGATCGCCGGCCAACACCGGCGCGCCGCGATCGTTCCGCTGCGGCGCGCCTCTGCGGCAACGTGGCGGGGGGACGTCCCCGGCCGCCGCGCATCAGTTTCGACTCGGGGTCGGGCCCGCCGGGACCTGCGTGCTCGCCTGCTTCTCCGGGTTGCGGACCTGACTGTAGGCCACGTTGCCGAAGCTGCCGATCACCGCGTGCCAGGGGGCGTCGGCGTAGAAGTTCGTGTCCTTGGCGACCTTGCAGAAGGTGGCGGTGAGGCCGTTCACGATCTCGTCGTCGCTCGCCCCCGCGGCCTCCGCCTTCAGCTTCGGCACGAGGGTGGAGAGACGCGGCACGAACTCGTCCTGCTTCAGGTTGCGCAGGGCGTCCGCCACGCCGTTCGCCGCGATGACCTTGGCGAGCGCCTCGTTGCCGATCTCCGAACAGGGGGCGTTGCCGGCCAGCATCGTCTGGATCCTGCCGCGCGCCTGCGAGACGATGCCGCGGTCTTCGATGACGGGGGCGGCATTGCCCCAGGAATTGCGGACGTAGTCGGTCACGTCGGCGATCTGCTGGTCGGTCATGCCCTGGCCGACGGCCGGCATCGAGGCGTAGCCGCTCTGGGCCGCGAGGCCCCCCAGCACGACGTTGATCACGGTCTGCGGGCCGGCGGACTGGACCGAGGTGTTGCCGGCCAGCGCCGGAATCGCGCCCTCGACGCCCTTGCCGTCCGGCTTGTGGCAGGAGGAGCAGTAGCTGAGATAGACTGAGGCGCCCGGCGCGTTCGGCTGGTTGAAGGCCTGCAGATCCTTGACCTTGTAGGTCTCCTTCGCCTGCTGCGTGCGCAGGTAGGCGACCATCGCCTTGAGGTCGCCATCCGTCAGCTTGCTCAGCGATTCCTCGATCGTCTGGCGCATGGGGCCGGCCGCCACGCCCGGCTTGTTGCCGGGCGCGGCCCCGGTCTTGAGGTAGGTCACCACCTGCTCGTCACTCCACGAGCCGATGCCCTGGTGGTCGTCGGGGGTGATGTTGGGCGCGTACCAGCCGTCGATGACGCCGCCGCCGAGCTTGCCGGCGAGCCCGCTGTTGCCGACGATCTTATTCTCGTTGTGGCACATGCCGCAGTGCCCGAGCCCCTCCACGAGGTAGCCGCCGCGGTTCACCTCGGCGCTGGCGTTCGGGTCCGGCTTGAACTCGCCCGCCGTGAAGAAGGCCGTGCGCCACGTGATGAGCGCGGTGCGGACGTTGAAGGGGAAGGGAATCTCGCTCGACTTGCGCGGGTTGCTCACCGGCTCCAGCGATTGCAGGTAGGCGTAAATCGCCTTCACGTCGTCGCGCGTCACCTTCGTGTACCAGGCGAAGGGGAAGGCGGGGTAGAGATAGGACCCGTCCTTGCCGATGCCGTCGTGGAAGGCGCGGTAGAACTCCTCCTCCGTCCAGTTGCCGAGGCCCGTCTCCTTGTCGGGCGTCAGGTTCGGGGTCATGATCTTCCCGATCGGCGTGTTCAGCGCGTAATTGCCCGCGAACTTCTTGCCGTCCGGCCCGGTGTGGCAGGCCACGCAATCGCCGGCCGTGACCAAGTACTCGCCCCGCTTCACGAGTTCGGCATCCGACGCCTGCGCCAGGGATGGGGACGGTGAGATCACCGTGCCCGCTATAAATCCGGAAGTTGCAGCAAGTGCGAGAATGCTACGCATAATGCTTGACCTCCGGCGGCTGAGGCGGGATCTAGACTTGATCAGGGCGGATTTCCGCGTTGAACGCGGCCTGATCGGCGCAAGTTCCTGGCTCACGAAATCGTGCCGTGCGACCAAAAGGACGCCGCTCGCGCAGCCGAAGGGCGAGATCGCCGAGATGGGCGACGAGGGCGAGGGCGAGGCAGGCGGCGATCTGCCACCATGCTGCCCCGGTCAGGCCCGCGCGCAGGGCGAGCATCAGGGCGGCGCCCGAGCCGAGATTGCACAGGATGGCGGGGGGCGCCGGGCCGCGGCCGGTGCGAGCCCGGTAGGCGAGGAGCGCCAGGGCCTCCAGGGCCACCAGGGCGAGGATGAGATCGACGATGCGCCCGCTCGTCACCCACTCCGCCATCTCATGCCCTCCCGAACGGGCCGTTCAGCCGCACGATCGCGAGGTTGAGGCAGGCGGCGATGCCGACCCAGCCGAGATAGGGCAGGAGCAGGAGCGCCGCCTTGAGGGAGAGCGGCAGCGAGACGAGGATGAGCGCGAGGATCGACAGCCAGAGGAGGGCGATGTCGAGGAGCGCCCAATCCGGCCGCTCGGCCCGGAAGAACAGCCCGCTCCAGGCGATGTTGAGGACGGCGTTCACGGCGTAGGCGGCGAGCAGGACAGCGCGGGCCGAGACGTCGGCGGCGGCGCTCCAGGCGAGGGCGGCGGAGACCGTGATCATCGCGAAGATCACGGCCCAGACCGGGCCGAAGGCCCAGTCCGGCGGTCTCCAGGCCGGTCGTCGAAGGGCGCGGCTGCGCGGCCCCACGGCGGTCAGGAGGCCGCCGGCCAGGGCGACGGCGAGGGCCGCAGCGCCCGCGACGAGGTAGGTCGCTCCATCCGGCCCCGCCTGCGTCACGGCGAGACCCAGCGGAACAGATGCGCGAGGTCCTTGAAGAAGATGCGCGCGTGGGCGGCGGGCTTGGCGCGGACCAGCTCCTTGTTCATGTAGGAATCCCAGGTCAGCTGCTGCACGTCCTTGTCGCGGCAGATCGAGACGAAGCGCTCGCGCAGACCGTCGTTCCGGTACCAGACCCACTGCATGATCCGCAGGATCAGGAAGACGCGCCCGTGCAGCTTCATGAAGCGGCGGCGCGCCGAGGCGAGGTCCCGCGCCTCGCCGGTTCGCAGGAACGAATCCGCCGCCTCCGCCGCGAGGCGCCCGCCGAGCATCGCGTAGTAGATGCCCTCGCCCGAGGCCGGGGCGACGATCCCGGCGGCGTCCCCCGTGAGCAGCACGTCCCGGCCGTTGTCCCAGCGCTTCAGGGGCTTCAGGGGGATCGGCGCGCCCTCCCGGCGCAGGGTCACGCCCGAATCGAGCCCGGTCGCGGCGCGCAGGGAGCGGATGGCGCCGCGCAGCGAGAAGCCCTTGTGCGCCGAGCCCGTGCCGATGCTGATCGTGTCGCCGTGAGGGAAGATCCAGGCGTAGAAATCCGGCGAGAGCTTGCCCTGGTAGAACACGTCGCAGCGGCTGCCTTCGTAATCGCCGCCGCTCTCCGGGGGCCGGACGATCTCGTGATAGGCGAAGACCTGCCGCATCCCGGCATGTCCCGGGATCTCGGCGCGGCCGACCGGCGAGGTCGCACCGTCGGCCCCGATGACGAGGCGGGCGCGCACGCGGGCCTCGGCGCCGGCCGCGCGGTAATGCACGGTCGCCTGCCCGTTTTCACGCGTGATGCGCTCGAAAGTGCCGGTGCGGTGCTCGGCGCCCGCGAGGCTCGCGCGCCGCCGCAGCCAGGGGTCGAAATGCTCCCGGTCGACCATGCCGACGAAGCCGTCGCCCACCGGCATGTCCACCCGCTTCTCGGCCGGCGAGATCATCCGCGCGGAGCGGATGCGAGCGACGATGAGATCGTCGGGACTCGCGAAGTCGCGGATCAGCCGCGGCGGGATGGCTCCGCCGCAGGGCTTGATGCGCCCGCCCCGGTCGAGGAGCAGGACGCGCCGGCCCGCCCGCGCGAGGTCGGTCGCCGCCGTCGCCCCCGCCGGCCCGCCGCCGACCACCACCACGTCGAAGGTCTCTGGCTCGGCCGGCTCGGTCATGGCGGGACTCCTCTAGAAGCGGGGCTCGAACCGCAGGATCGCGGCGCGGCGGGCGCGGGGCACCCGGGTCTCGGCGGCGTGCTCGACGCGGAGCGCGATCACGGTCGCAGCGACGAAGAGGAGGGCCTCGCCGGTGAAGACGGCCGCGTAGGCGTGGACGGGCTCCGGCATGGCGAGGCGGGTCAGATCGACCGCCACGGTGCCGAGGAAGCCGCCCGTTCCGAAGGCGACGCCCTGGGCGGCCCCCCAGACGCCCATGCGCGTGCCGCGCTCGGCCTCGCCGCCGGCGCCGGCCAGCGCCATCATCGAGCCGATGGCCGCGACCGCGAAGATGCCGTTGAACAGCCCGAGGGCGAAGACGAGGGCTCGCAGGGGAAAGTCCGGCCCGACGAGGCCGCCTCCGGCGATGCCGACGAGCGCGGCGCCCGATCCGGCGCAGCCGATCGCGGTCCAGAGCTTCAGCGAGCCGAGCACGGGGCCGCCGATGCCCATCGTCACGCCGGCCACGAACAGCATGCCGGCGAGCACGCCCCCGTGCTGCAGGCCGGCGAGTTTCGTGGTGACGCCGGGGCTCATGGCGAAGACGAGCCCGGCGAAGGGCTCGAGGATCAGCTCCTGCGCGCTGTAGGCGAGCATGGCCACGAAGATGAACACGGTGAAGCGCCGCGATTGCGGCTCGGCCCAGACCCGCGCCAGGACCTGCAGGAAGGGCGGCTTGCGCTCCGGCGCCGGCGCCTCGGCGGGGCGGTGGGGCTCGACGCCGATGACGGCGAGGCAGGCCACCGCGAAGGCGATGGCCGAGACCGCGCCCGAGACCGCGACGAGGCGGGCGCCCGAGAACGGATCGAGGAAATGGCCGGCGAGCGGCGCCGTCACCGCGAAGCCCGCGATCATCATCACCCAGACGATGGTGGCCGCCGCCCCCCGGCGGCGCGCCTCGACGCCGGTGGCGAGCAGCACGAGGAGCGAGGTGCCGGCCGCCCCGGCGCCCATGCCGACGGTGAGGAAGGAGAGCACGGCGAGCGCGAGGCCTGCAGTGCGATCCACCTCGCAGAGGGCGGTGGCACAGGCCGCGCCGAATCCGCCGAGGGCGAGGGCGGCCATGCCGCCGACGATCCAGGGCGTGCGCCGCCCGCCGACATCCGAGCCGTAGCCCCAGCGCGGGCGCAGCACCTGGACCGCGTAGTGGAGGGCGACGAGGGCGCCCGGGACGATGGCCGGGAGCGCGAGCTCGACGACCATCACGCGGTTGATGGTCGAGGTCATCAGCACCACGACCGCGCCGAGGGCGGTCTGCACGAGGCCGAGTCGCGCGATCTGCGCCCAGGAGAAGCCGGCCGCTTGCATCAGGCGCCCCCCTGGAGGAGCGGCCGCAGGGCGAAGGCGGCGACCAGCATGCCGATCACGTAGAGCGTGGTTCCGGTGCCGTTGTACCAGGCGGCCTTCGCCCGCGGCGCGGCGAGGAGGGCGCGCATCAGGACGAGCTGGCCGAGAAGCAGCAGGCCGACCGTCCCCGCATGCCAGGGCCGCTGCCACGCGAGCAGGCAGAGGACGACCGCCACCTGCGGCAGCGCCATCACCCAGCAGGCGAACAGCGCGGCCCGGTCGGTGCCGAGCTGGACGGGCAGGGAGCGGATGCCGGTGCGGGTATCGCCCTCGACGGACTTGAAGTCGTTCAGCGTCATGATGCCGTGGGCGCCGATGGAGTAGAGGGCGGCGAGGACGAGGATGCGCCGGTCGGGCATGGAGGCGGCCATCACGGCCGCTCCCGTGAACCAGGGCAGCCCCTCGTAGCAGATCGCGACCGCCGTATTGCCCCACCAGCCGTTCTGCTTCAGCCGCAGGGGCGGGGCGCTGTAGAGCCACGCGAGGACGAGGCCGAACAGGGCGGCGCCGAGGATCCAGGGCCCGAGGGCCGCCGCGACCGCGAGCGAGAGGAGCGTCCAGGCGGCGGCGACGTATAAGCCCCAGCGTCCGGGCATGCGCCCGGAGGGAATCGGTCGGTCCGGCTCGTTGATGGCGTCGACGTGGCGGTCGTACCAGTCGTTGACGGCTTGGCTCGTGGCGCAGACGAGCGGGCCCGCGAGCACGATTCCGGCAGCGATCACCGGCCACTGACCCTGCGGGGATTGGCCTGAGGAAACGACCCCGCAGGCGAAGGCCCACATCGGCGCGAACCACGTGATCGGCTTCAGGAGCTCGATGAGTGCGCTAGGGGCCGGCGTTGCCATGGGCCGACGCTATTTTCCGGCCGCCGCACTGTCAATATCTATAGACAGATTTGGGTGTCATCGCGAATTGACAGACGGTCTCTTTGGAGACCCTCGGTGTCATGTCTCGGCATCGGCTCCGTCGAGAGTGTCAAGATCGCCGATGCCGTAGCGGCGCAACTTAGCGTAGAGTCCCTGGCGGCTGAGGCCGAGCATCTCCGCCGCGGAGGCCCGGTTGTCGCGCGTGATGCGCAGGGCCGCCTCGATGCAGAGGCGCTCGATCATGTCGGTCGTCTCGCGCACGAGATTCTTCATCGAGATCCGCCCGACGAGCTCGGTCATCTGCTCGACCGAGCGCGGCAGCTCGTGCCCGCCCACGATCGTGGAGAGGGCGCGGCGCGGCACGCCGCGGATGCTGAAGCCGTAGCAGGGGTGATCGCCGCCGGGGACGGCGACGGCGGCAACCTCAACGTCCTCCACCGAGCCGAGTTGCCCGCGCAGGCTCGTGCCGAAATGGCGGACCGAACCGTGCTCGGCCAGCGTCGCGAAGAGCGCGGAGGCTTCCGTCTCCTCGCGCCCGAGCCAGCGCTCGAGCGGCTCGCCCCGCACCTGCTCCTCGGTGGCGAGCTGCGCGAGGTCGAGGAAGGCGTTGTTCGCGGTCAGGATACGCCGCGACAGATCGGTGACCACGAACGCTTCGGGCAGCCCGGCGATCACCTCGAGCACCGAGCCGCCCGCGCGGTGGGAGCTCCGCACTGACTCGTTCGGGATGCTGAGCCGAAGGAGCGCGCTCGCCGCATTCTCCTGGCGGAAGAGCGAGGCGGCGACCCGGGTCGAGCCGCGGCCGTTGGCGAGGCGCACCACGATCTCGTCGGCCTGGCCCGTGATCCGCAGGCCGGCAAAAAGCGCTTCGAGGCTGCGCGTCGCGCTGGCGTCGAACAGATCGACCACGTCCTGCCCGAGGATGCGCTTCTCGGGGCGCCCGATCAGATTCCCGGCGGCCGGGTTCGCCTCGCTGACGCGGCGGGTGCTCGCGTCGACCACGAGGACGGGCTCGCTCGCAAGCTGGAACAGCATGCGATAGCGGGTCTCGGCCCCACGCAGGCGCAGGTAGTCGCGCTCCAGCGCCTGCTGCGTCTCCGCGAGCCGCCGCTGCAGGGCCGCCGTGGCCTGCAGGTTCCGCCCGATCGCGATGATCGGCCCATCCGGCGCGAGGCGCATCGAGGCGTAGCGCACGGGTAGGTCGATGCCGCGGCTCGACGGATGATTCACCTGCCGCCAGCGCGTCACCGTGTTCGGCGCCGCATCCTGCAGGAGCGCGCTGATCTTGGGGCGGCTCTCCACGGTCACCGTGTCGATCCAGCGACGGCCGACCCAGGCCTCGCAGCCCTCCGCGACGAGATCGGCCTCGCCGAAGGCGGCCTCGCGGATGATGCCCTGCGCGTCGATGACGAGCGACAGGTCCATCGCGGCCGCAACGAGGAGCCCCGCAGCGCCTCCGCCGAGGGCGCCGAGAGTTTCGGGTAGGGCCGCGGCGGTTGCATGCGCGGCAGTGCTCGCCAGACTGGTCAATGATCACCAGGTTGTGATGTCGGTGAGCGGGTCTTTCAGCAGGCTCTGGCCTGCAGATCAAGCAAGCTTTCGGCAATGGCCACCGCGGAACGCGCATCCGCCGCTGTCGCGTCGGCACCGACGAGTTTCGCCAAGCCAGGGTTGTCCACGAAAATCGCCCCGCCCACGAGGACGCGCACGCCGGGATTGTGTGATCGCCGGCGAATGTTGTGCACGGCTTCCGTCAACTTGGGCAGGTGAACCTCGCAGTGCAGGGAGAAGCCGACGACGTCGAACCACTCGTCTGCGGCGCGACCCAGCGGATCGGCCGTGGCGTCGAGGGCGGTTCCGACCACATCCCAACCGGCATCGCGGAAGAACCGTTCCAGAATCGAGAGCCCGAAGATGTGGGTCTCGCCCGGGCAGGGGCACAGCAGGATGTTACGGCCGCGCAAAGGGTCGAAGGTCTCGGCCGCGTAGCGCAGGGACAGGTCGTGCATGATCCGCTGCAGCCGACCCATCGCCACCGTGAGATCCGCGAAATCGCAGATATCCTCCTCCCAGAGGTATCCGAGATGGCGCGCCGTCGGGGCGAGGAGGTCGAGCAGGAGGCTCTCGAGGCTCAGGCCGTCGGCGATCAGCGCCTCGATGCGGTCCTCGACCTCCTCGCCCGGAGGCGCGAGGACGAGATCGGAGAAGGTGGCGATCTCGGCCGGCGTCGGCTTTCGGCCCCCCCTCAGGAACGGGCGGGGGGACGAAGCGGACGGCGCGTGCGCGAGCATGAGCCGGGGGATGATCTCGGCCTCGACCACGCGGGCGAGATGGCCGTTCGCGCGGATCACGGGCTCCTCGGATTCGGCCTGATCCTCAGCCTCGCGCTCGCAGGCCCGCGCCATCTCCTGCGCGAGATGCCCCTTGGCGATTCGGCCGCCGAAACGCCTGACGTCGTCCATTGGTCCCTCCCAATGTCGCAGACGGCTTCTTGCTGTGTTTCGACGTGCAGCGCCGAGACGGGGTTTCCGGATTGATCACGCCCTCTTCGCGGGGCGACTTCAGGTATCACGATACGCCGATTGGCGGCTTTGGCAATGCTCGGCCGTTTCCGTCCCGCGAACATTGTCATCCGCTCTTGACGTAAAGCGTGGTTGACACTCGTCGGGCCAATTCCTAGGCTCCTTTCGAGCCGGCCCATCGAGAGGCCGGCCCTGGGCAGGAATGGGGCGTTAGCATGGGTCCGCTGGGCCAGCCGAAACGACCGCCGCTCTACACGCCGGCAGAGCGGGCTCGCCGCGACGCCAGTCCCTGGACGCTGGTCCAGGGCATCCTCGCGCCGCTCCAGTTCCTCGTCTTCCTCGTGAGTCTCGCGCTGGTGCTGCGCACTCTGTCGACGGGGGAGGGCGAAGCCGCCGCAAACCTCTCGGTCGTGGCCAAGACCCTCGTGCTCTACGCGATCATGGTCACCGGCTCGATCTGGGAGAAGGCGGTGTTCGGGCGCTACCTGTTCGCGCCGGCCTTCTTCTGGGAGGACGTGGTCAGCATGCTGGTGCTGGCCCTGCACACCGCCTACCTCGCGGCGCTCGGGCTCGGCCTCCTCCCGCTTCAGGGCCTGATGTGGCTCGCGCTCGCGGCCTACGCCGCCTACGCGGTCAACGCGGCCCAGTTCCTACTGAAGCTCCGGGCCGCGCGCAGGCAATCGGCGCCGCGACTCAGGCTCGCGACGGGGGCGGCCCGATGAACGCGCACGCCCCGCTCCCCCCCGCGCCCTCCGAGGGCTGCGGCGTCTCCCTCCGGCAGGAGCGCGGCCAGCGCGCCGTGTTCTGCGGGCTGACCGGCATCGTCTGGCTGCACCGCAAGATCCAGGACGCGTTCTTCCTCGTCGTCGGCTCGCGCACCTGCGCGCACCTGATCCAGTCGGCGGCCGGCGTGATGATCTTCGCCGAGCCGCGCTTCGCCACCGCGATCATCGACGAGCGCGACCTCGCGGGCCTCGCCGACATGAACGAGGAGCTCGACCGGGTCGTCTCGCGCCTGATCGAGCGGCGGCCGGACATCCGCCTCCTGTTCCTCGTCGGCTCCTGCCCCTCGGAGGTGATCAAGCTCGATCTGAGCCGCGCGGCCCTGCGGCTGTCGCAGCGCCTCGCGCCCGCCGTGCGGGTCCTGAACTACTCGGGCAGCGGCATCGAGACGACCTTCACGCAGGGGGAGGATGCCTGCCTCGCCGCGCTCGTGCCCGAGATGCCGCGCGAGGCGCCGAACGCGGCGCCCTCCCTCCTCGTCGTGGGCGCGCTCGCCGACGTGGTCGAGGACCAGTTCCTGCGCCTCTTCTCGGAGCTCGGCATCGGCCCCGTCCACGTCCTGCCCGCGCGGCGCGCCGGCGCGCTGCCGCCGGTCGGGCCGAACACGTCCTACCTCCTCGCGCAGCCCTTCCTGGCGGATACCGCGCGGGCGCTCGAGGCCCGCGGCGCGACCCGAATCGCCGCCCCGTTCCCCCTCGGTTCGGAGGGCACGACGGGCTGGCTGAGGGCGGCGGCGGACGCCTTCCTCGTGCCGGAGGCGCGCTTTGCCGCGGCGACCGCGCCGGGCATCGCCCGCGCCGAGCGGGCGCTCGCGCCGCATCGGGAGAGGCTTTCCGGCAAGCGGGCCTTCTTCTTCCCCGATTCGCAGCTCGAAGTGCCGCTCGCCCGCTTCCTCGCCCGCGAGATGGGGATGGAGCTCGCCGAGGTCGGCACGCCCTACCTGCACCGGGCGCATCTCGCCGAGGAGCTGGCGCTGTTGCCGCCGGGCACCCGGGTCGTCGAGGGCCAGAGCCTCGACGCGCAGATGGACCGGGCGCGCGCGGCGCGGCCCGACCTCACGGTCTGCGGCCTCGGGCTCGCCAACCCCTTCGAGGCGGAGGGGCTCGCGACGAAATGGTCGATCGAGCTGCTGTTCACCCCGATCCAAGGCTACGAGCAGGCCGGCGACCTCGCCGAATTGTTCGCCCGGCCCCTCCTGCGCCGCGCGCGGCTGGAGGTCTGACGATGCAGCTCACCGTGTGGACCTATGAGGGACCGCCCCATATCGGCGCCATGCGGGTCGCCACCGCGATGCGCGGCCTGCACTACGTGCTGCACGCGCCGCAGGGCGACACCTACGCCGACCTGCTCTTCACGATGATCGAGCGGCGCGACGCGCGGCCCCCGGTCACCTACACGACCTTCCAGGCCCGCGACCTCGGCGCCGACACGGCCGAGATCTTCAAGAGCGCCTGCGCCGAGGCCTACGAGCGCTTCCGGCCCGAGGCGATGATCGTCGGCGCCTCCTGCACGGCGGAACTGATCCAGGACGATCCGGGCGGCCTCGCGAAGGCCCTGAACCTGCCGATCCCCGTCATCCCGCTGGAATTGCCGGCCTACCAGAAGAAGGAGAACTGGGGCGCCTCGGAGACCTTCTACCGACTGGTGCGCGCGCTGTCTGGACCAGCGCCCGCACCAGGAGCCCCGCGCCTGGGCGCCGAGGGCCGGCGCCCCCTTTGTAACATCCTGGGGCCGACCGCCCTTGGCTTCCGCCACCGGGACGACGTCGCCGAGATCCGCGGACTCCTGAACCGCCTGGGCATCGACGTGAACGTGACGGCGCCGATGGGCGCCTCGCCCACCGATCTCGCCCGCCTCGGGGCGGCCGACTTCAACGTCGTGCTCTATCCCGAGATCGCCCGCGCGGCCGCGCAATACCTGCAGAAGGCGTTCGGCCAGCCGATGGTCGAGACGGTGCCGATCGGCTTCGGCGCCACGACGCGCTTCGTCGAGGAGGTGGCCGCGCTGGCCGGCCTCGACCCCGCGCCGGTCCTCGCCGAGCACGGCTCGCGGGCGCCCTGGTACGCGCGCTCCGTCGATTCGACCTATCTCACGGGCAAGCGCGCCTTCATCTTCGGCGACGCGACGCACGCGCTCGCCGCCGCCCGGGTCGCGCGCTCCGAACTCGGCTTCGCGGTGGTCGGCCTCGGCACCTACGGGCGGGAATTCGCCCGCGAGGTGCGGGCGGAGGCGGCCGAGCACGGCATCGAGGCGCTGATCACCGACGATTATCTCGACGTCGAGGCGGCGATCCAGGCGGCCGCGCCCGAGATCGTCCTCGGCACGCAGATGGAACGCCACGTCGCCAAGCGCCTCGGGCTGCCCTGCGCCGTCATCTCGGCGCCCGTCCACGTGCAGGACTTCCCGGCCCGCACCTCCCCGCAGATGGGCTTCGAGGGGGCGAACGTCCTGTTCGACACCCTCGTCCACCCCCTGATGATGGGCCTGGAGGAGCACCTCCTCGGCATGTTCCGCGAGGACCGGGAGTTCCACGACGGCGCCGCGCCCTCGCATCTCGGCGGCAAGGCCCGCACGGTGCCGCCCGAGCCCGTCACCACCGTCACCGTCGCCGCGCCCGCCTCGATCGCCTGGGCGGCCGAGGCCGAGAAGGAACTGAGGAAGATCCCGTTCTTCGTGCGCGGGAAGGCCCGCGCCAACACCGAGCGCTTCGCCCGCGAGCGCGCCCTCGCGCTCATCACCATCGAGACCCTGTACGATGCCAAAGCGCATTTCGGCCGCTGAGCGGCCCGACATCCGCGTCGTCATCGTGACGCTCGACAACCACTTGGCGAGCGCCGTCGAGCGCGCGCGCCAGACGCTGGCCTGCGAGATGCCCGGCCTCGTCCTCGGCTTCCACGCCGCCGCGGACTGGGAGGCCGATCCCGCCGCCGTCGAAGCCTGCCGCCGGGACATCGCGCGGGCCGACATCGTGCTCAGCGCCATGCTGTTCATGGACGAGCACGTGCGCGCCATCCTGCCGGCGCTCCTCGCGCGTCGCCCCGATTGCGACGCGATGATCGGCTGCCTCTCGGCCGCCGAGATCGTGCGCACGACGCGGCTCAACCGCTTCAACATGGACGGGTCGCAGCGCAGCGCCCTCGATTTCCTGAAGCGCCTGCGGGGCAAGGGTCCGGCCCAGGGCAATGCGGGCCGGCAGATGGCGCTGATCCGCAACCTGCCGAAGATCCTCCGCTTCATCCCCGGCTCGGCGCAGGACGTGCGGGCCTATTTCCTGACGCTGCAATACTGGCTCTCCGGCTCGGACGAGAACGTGTCGAGCCTCGTCCGCTTCCTCGTCGGCCGCTACGCCTCGGGCGAGCGAGCGGCCTGGCGCGAGATCGCGGCGGCGCCCGCGCCCCTGAGCTATCCGGAGACCGGCCTCTACCATCCGCGCCTGCCGGGCCGGGTCGGCGACGATCCCGCGGCCCTTCCGCGTCCGTCCGGGCCGGCGAAGGGTCGCGTCGGCCTCCTGCTGATGCGCTCCTACGTGCTCGCCGGGAACACGGCCCATTACGACGCCGTGATCGCCGGCCTCGAAGCACGGGGGCTCAGCGTGGTGCCCGCCTTCGCGAGCGGCCTCGACAACCGGCCCGCGGTCGAGGCCTATTTCCGGCGCAACGGGCGCCCGACCATCGACGCCCTCGTCTCCCTCACCGGCTTCTCCCTCGTCGGCGGTCCCGCCTACAACGACGCGGCCGCCGCGGAAGCGATGCTGCGTAGCCTCGACGTGCCCTACCTCGCGGCCCACGCGCTCGAATTCCAGACGGTCGAGCAATGGGCGGAATCGGACCGCGGTCTCTCGCCGGTCGAGGCGACGATGATGGTCGCGATTCCCGAACTCGACGGGGCGACCGCGCCGACCGTCTTCGGCGGGCGCTCCCTACGCTCGGGCAATCGCAACAGCCGGGACATGAGCGCGGATCCGGAGCGGGTCGAGCGCCTCGCGGAGCGCGTGGCGCGCCTCGTGAGCCTGCGCAAGCGGCCGGCCCCCGAGCGTCGCGTCGCGATCGTGCTGTTCAACTTCCCGCCGAATGCCGGCGCGACCGGCACCGCCGCCTTCCTCTCCGTGTACGCCTCGCTCCACAACGTCCTGAAGGGCATGGCGGCGGACGGATATACCGTCGAGGTGCCGGAGACGGTCGAGGATCTGCGCGAGCGCATCCTCGGGGGCAATGCGGGCCGGTTCGGGACCGCCGCCAACGTCCACACGCGGATCGCCGTGGACGACCATGTCCGGCGCGAGCCCCATCTCGACGAGATCGAGGCGCAATGGGGTCCGGCACCCGGGCGCCAGAACAGCGACGGGGCGAGCCTCCTCGTCCTCGGCGCGCAGTTCGGCAACGTGTTCGTCGGGGTGCAGCCGGCCTTCGGCTACGAGGGGGACCCGATGCGGCTCCTGTTCGAGAAGGGGTTCGCGCCGACGCACGCCTTCTCGGCCTTCTACCGCTACCTGCGGGACGATTTCTCCGCCGACGCCGTGCTGCATTTCGGCACGCACGGGGCACTCGAATTCATGCCCGGCAAGCAGACCGGGCTCTCGGCCGCCTGCTGGCCCGAGCGGCTGATCGGCGCCCTCCCGAACGTCTATCTCTACGCCGCCAACAACCCGTCCGAGGGGACTCTCGCCAAGCGCCGCTCGGCCGCGACCCTCGTCAGCTACCTGACACCGAGCCTCGCCCAGGCCGGGCTCTACCGCGGGCTGATTGACTTGAAGGGCTCGATCGAGCGCTGGCGGGGCCTGGAGCCCGAGGCGGAGGCCGAGCGGCGCGACCTCGCCTCCCTCATCCGCAGCCAGGCCGCCGCCCTCGATCTCCTTGGCGACGATCCGGCCTGGGATGTCGATGCCGCGGAGCAGGTCGCCGCGCTCGGGCGCGCGGTGAGCGAACTCGAGCACACGCTGATCCCGCACGGGCTCCACGTCGTCGGCGCGGGCACGCCCCCGGTAGAGCGGGTCGATCTCCTCACCGCCCTGGCGGAAGCCTCCCACGGGATCGCGCCCTCGCGCGCCGGCATCGAGGCGCTGGTCGCCGGCGCCGGGATCGACGCCGCCCTCGCACTCGCGGGCCTGCCCCTCGACGAGACGCAGAGGACGGCCTTCGCGGCGCTGGCGGACGCCGACCGGCTCCTGGCGCAGGACCACGAGGTGCCGGCCCTGCTGCGCGCCCTCGACGGCCGCTTCATCCCGCCGGTCCCGGGCGGCGACCTCCTGCGCAACCCCGCCATCCTGCCGACCGGCCGCAATATCCACGGCTTCGATCCCTACCGCCTGCCCTCCGCCTTCGCGGTGGCGGACGGGGCGCGGCAGGTCGGGCGCATCCTCGCCCGCTACGCCGAGGAAGGGCGGCCCCTTCCCGAGAGCGTCGCCCTCGTCCTGTGGGGTACCGACAACCTGAAGAGCGAGGGCGGCCCGATCGCCCAGGCTCTGGCACTGATGGGCGCCGAGCCGCGCTTCGACGGCTACGGCCGGCTCTGCGGCGCCAGCCTGATTCCCCTCGACCGGCTCGGGCGGCCGCGCATCGACGTTGTCGCGACACTGTCGGGCATCTTCCGGGATCTCCTGCCGCTGCAGACGAAGCTCCTCGCGGAGGCCGCCTACCTCGCGGCGACCGCCGACGAGCCGGCGGAACGGAACTTCGTGCGCAAGCACGCCCTCGCCATCCAGGCCGAACAGGGCATCGACCTCGAGACGGCCGCACTCCGCGTCTTCTCGAACGCGGAAGGGGCCTACGGCGCCAACGTCAACCACCTCGTCGAGACCGGCCGCTGGGACGACGAGGCCGAGCTGTGCGAGACCTTCTCGCGCCGCAAATCCTTCGCCTACGGGCGCACGGGCAAGCCGGCCCCGCAGCGCGCGCTGATGCAAAGCGTGCTGGCCTCCGTCGATCTCGCCTATCAGAACCTCGACTCGGTCGAGGTCGGCGTCACCTCCGTCGACCATTATTTCGATGGGCTCGGCGGCATGGGTCGGGCGGTGGCCCGCGCCAAGGGCGCCAGCGTGCCGATCTACATCAGCGACCAGACCCGCGGGGAGGGGCGCGTGCGCACCCTCTCCGAGCAGGTGGCGCTGGAGACCCGCACCCGCATGCTCAACCCGAAATGGGTCGAGGGCATGCTCGGCCACGGCTACGAGGGCGTCCGCCAGATCGAGGCCCACCTCACGAACACGGTCGGCTGGTCGGCGACGACCAACGAGGTCGCCCCCTGGATCTACGAGCGCATCACCGAGACCTACGTGCTCGACCCCGCCATGCGGGAGCGCATGGCGGCCCTCAACCCCACCGCCTCCGCCAAGGTCGCCCACCGCCTCATCGAGGCGCACGAGCGCGGCTTCTGGTCTCCCGACGCGGCGACGCGCGAAGCGCTCGACCGGGCCGAGGAGGAGCTTGAGGATCGCCTCGAAGGCATCACCGCGGGAGTCGCCGCATGAACATCGCCATCCGAAACCCCGTCGCCGCGCGAAAGCAGCCGGAAGGCAGCGTTCAGGTCGAGCTCGACCCGAACGTCAAGATCGGCACCGCCAAGGTGTTCGCGATCTACGGCAAGGGCGGCATCGGAAAGTCCACGACCTCGTCGAACCTTTCGGTCGCCTTCTCGAAGCTCGGCAAGCGCGTCCTGCAGATCGGCTGCGACCCCAAGCACGATTCGACCTTCACGCTGACAAAGCGCCTCGCCCCGACCGTGATCGATGCGCTCGAGGCGGTGCAGTTCCACTCGGAGGAACTGCGGATCGAGGATTTCGTGGCCGAGGGGTACAACGGCGTGATGTGCGTGGAGGCGGGGGGACCGCCGGCGGGCACCGGCTGCGGCGGCTACGTGGTCGGGCAGACGGTGAAGCTGCTCAAGGAGCATCATCTCCTCGAGGACACCGACGTCGTCATCTTCGACGTGCTCGGCGACGTGGTCTGCGGCGGCTTCGCCTCGCCGCTCCAGCACGCCGAGCAGGCCCTGATCGTCACCGCGAACGATTTCGACTCGATCTTCGCGATGAACCGGATCGTGGCCGCGATCCACGCCAAGGCGAAGAACTACAACGTCCGCCTCGGCGGGGTGATCGCCAACCGCTCGGCCAAGACCGACGAGATCGACCGCTTCAACGCGGCGGTCGGCCTGGAACGGGTCGCCCACTTCCCGGACCTCGACGTGGTGCGGCGCTCGCGCCTCAAGAAGTCCACCCTCTTCGAGATGGAGCCGACGCCGGAGCTGGAGGCCGTCCAGGCCGAGTATCTGCGGCTCGCGGCCTACCTCTGGGCGGGCGGCAAGCCGCTCGACGCGATCCCGATGAAGGACCGCGACCTGTTCGAATTCCTCGGGTTCGACTGAGGAGCGCCGGCCGATGACGAGCCCCACCTCCGCCGCCCGCCGCGGCCAGCTCGAGACCTACTTCGACCGCACCGCCGTCGAGGCCTGGGCGCGGCTGACCTCGGACGCGCCGGTGAGCCGCATCCGCACGACGGTGCGGGCCGGGCGCGACGCGATGCGCGGGACGCTGCTCTCGTGGCTGCCGGAGGATCTGACCGGGCTGCGCATCCTAGACGCCGGCTGCGGCACCGGCGCGCTCAGCCTGGAGGCGGCCCGCCGCGGGGCGGACGTCGTCGCCATCGACGTCTCGCCGACGCTGATCGGGCTCGCCCGCGAGCGGACCGAGCCGGTCGCCGGCGCGGGCGCGATCGAGTTCCGCGTCGGCGACATGCTCGATCCCGGCCTCGGCCGCTTCGACCACGTCGTCGCGATGGATTCGCTGATCCACTATGCGGGCCGCGACATCGCCCGGGCGCTCGCCGAGCTCGGCAGCCGGACAAACGGCTCGATCGTCTTCACGGTGGCGCCGCGCACCGCCCTGCTGACGCTGATGCACGCGGCCGGCAAGCTCTTCCCGAAATCCGACCGGGCGCCGGCGATCGTGCCGATCACCACGCGGGGCCTCGCCAAGCGAATCGACCGCGAGCCGAACCTCGCGGGCTTCGCGCTCGCCCGGACGCACCGGATCAACAGCGGCTTCTACCTGTCGAACGCTCTCGAACTGACGCGGGGGTGGGCATGACGGCCTCCCGCCGCATCACGCAGGCGCTGATGCGCCTCACGCCCGCGATCCTGCCCTTCGCGGACGCGGCCACCGCCGAGCTGCCCCTCGGCCGGCTGATGCGGCTCGCCCTGTTCCAGGTCACGGTCGGCATGGCCGCCGTGCTCCTGATCGGCACGCTGAACCGGGTGATGATCGTCGAGCTCGCTGTGCCCGCCTGGATCGTGGCCCTGATGCTCTCGCTGCCGCTGATCTTCGCCCCGCTCCGGGCCCTGGTCGGCTTTCGCTCGGACACGCACCGCTCGGTGCTGGGCTGGCGGCGCGTCCCCTACATCTGGTTCGGAACGCTGCTGCAATTCGGCGGGCTCGCCATCATGCCCTTCGCGCTGCTGCTCCTGTCGGGCGACACGACGGGGCCGCTCTGGGGTGGGCAAATCGCCGCCGCGCTCGCCTTCGTCCTCGTGGGTGCGGGCCTCCACACCGTGCAGACGGTCGGCCTCGCGCTCGCCACCGACCTCGCCCCGGCGCGGGCCCGCCCGAAGGTGGTGGCGCTCCTCTGTGTCATGCTCCTCGTCGGCATGATGGTGAGCGCGCTCGCCTTCGGCTGGCTGCTGGCCGATTTCTCCGCCGTGCGGCTGATCCAGGTGATCCAGGGCGCGGCCCTCGTCACGATCATCGTGAACGGGATCGCCCTCTGGAAGCAGGAGCCGCGCGATCCGGCCCGCACCGGCCGCGACGTGGCCCGGCCGGGCTTCTCGGAGAGCTGGGCGCTCTACGCAAGCAGCGGGCTCGCCCGCCGCCGCCTCGTCGCGACGGGCCTCGGCACCGCGGCCTTCTCGATGCAGGACATCCTGCTCGAGCCCTACGGCGGCCAGATCCTCCATCTCTCCGTCGCGGCGACGACCGCGCTCACGGCGATGCTGGCGGCCGGCGGCGGCCTCGGGCTCCTCGTCGCCGCGCGGTGGCTCAACCGGGGCGGCGACCCGTTCCGGGTGGCGGCGGCCGGCGCGGTCGTCGGGATCATGGCCTTCTCGGCGGTGGTCTTCGCGGCCCCGCTCGCCTCCCAGCAGCTCTTCGCGACGGGCGTGACACTGATCGGGCTCGGCGGCGGCCTGTTCGCCCACGGCACGCTCACCGCCTCGATGGCCAAGGCCGGCCCCGAGGATACGGGCCTCGCCCTCGGCGCCTGGGGCGCGGTGCAGGCGAGCGCGGCGGGGCTCGCCATCGCGGCGAGCGGCATCCTGCGCGACGTCGGCTCGGACCTCGCCACCTCGGGAGCGCTGGGCGAGGCCCTGAGCGATCCCGCGATCGGATACCTCGTCGTCTACCACATCGAGATCGCGCTGCTGTTCGCGACCCTCGTCGCCATCGGCCCCCTCGTGCGCGAGGGACGCCGCACCCACCCCAACCCCGAGCGCGGCCTCGCTCCGTCCGCCCTCGTCCAACCGTCCAGCTGAGCGTCGGGAGGTTCGCCATGCCAAGAGGTGAGATCACGGGCTACGTCGACGTGGCGCAGGTGGTTCTGTACGCGTTCTGGATCTTCTTCGCCGGGCTGATCTTCTGGATCCGCCGCGAGGACCGGCGGGAGGGATATCCGCTCGAGGCCGAGGTCACCGGGCGGCTGAAGAGCCCCGACCCGATCCTGATCCCGACGCCGAAGCTGTTCCCGCTCTCGGACGGCAAGGTGAAGACCGCGCCGCAGACGGACACGAAGCCCGACCGCAATTTCGTCGGGCACAAGCGCGAGCCCTGGCCCGGCGCGCCGCTGGAGCCAGGCGGCAACCCCATGCAGGATCACATCGGCCCCGGCTCCTGGGTGCACCGGGACGACGAGCACGACCACACCTTCGACGGCCAGAAGCGCATCGTGCCCCTGCGGGTCGCGACCCATTTCACGGTGCACGAGGACGGCCCGAACCCGATCGGCATGACGGTGTTCGGCGCCGACCGGCAGGTCGCCGGCACGGTGAGCGACCTCTGGATCGACCGCGGCGAGAGCATGGTCCGCTACTACGAGGTCGAGCTCGGGGCGGGCGGCCGGCGGGTGCTGATGCCCCACACCTTCTGCCGGACGGGGCGCTTCTCGCGCACCGTCAAGACCGAGGCGCTGCTCGCGAGCCAGTTCGCCGACATTCCCGGCACGAAGGATCCGGATTCCGTGACGCTCCTCGAGGAGGAGAAGATCATGGCCTATTTCGGCGCCGGCACCCTCTACGCTACGCCCGATCGTCAGGAGGCCCTGCTGTGAGCGCCCCGACGAACGAGATCCTCGTGCCGGAGGGCCTGCCGGAGCCGCTGCCGCCGGGCGAGCGCGTCCTCTGGCAGGGCCGCCCCACGGCCGCCGGGATCGCCCTGCGCGCCCTGCACCTGCGCCTCGTCGCCCTGTGGTTCTCGGCTCTGGCTCTCTGGCAGGCGCTGCCGGCGGCGAGCCTCGCCGACGCGGTCGCGGAGACGGCGCCGACGCTCGCGGCCTTCGGCGTCGCCGTCATCCTCGTCGCCGTCCTCGGCTGGCTGTCGGCGCGCACCACCACCTACACGATCACGAACCGGCGGATCGTGATGCGGGTCGGGATCGCGCTGCCGGTCACCCTCAACCTGCCCTTCGCGGCGGTGGCGGATGCGGGCCTCCATGCCTTCGGGGACGGGACGGGCGATCTGCCCGTGCGCCTGAAGCCCGGCACCCGCATCGCCTATCTGCATCTCTGGCCCCATGCACGGCCCTGGCACGTCGCCGAGCCTCAGCCGATGCTGCGCTCGGTGCCGGAGGCGCGCTCGGTCGCACGGCTCCTCGCCCAGGCGATCGAGGCCGCGCGTGCACCCGAGGAGAGTGCCCTGCCGGTTCTCGCGGAGCGGCCGCAGGGCGCGCCCACCCCAGCCCGCCCGCCGCGGCTCGCCGTGGCCGGCTGACAGAGAGGAGACGCGGATGTCGAACGATGCGGAGAGCGTGCCGGTCGCGGCCCCGGCCCTCGTCGGCGCGGGCGCCCTCATCGCCTTCACGCTGCTCGCGGTGGCCGTGGGCCGCACGGGCGGCGTCGGCATCACCGAGAAGCCCGAGGCGAACCCGGTGGCGAGCCTCGCTCTCACCGTCGAGGATCGCAGCGACGGGGCGATCACGCTCCACGAGGCGGGCAGCGACCGGCTCGTGGCCCTCGTCGCGCCGGGCCAGGACGGGTTCCTGCGCGCGACGCTTCGCGGTTTCGGTCAGGCGCGGCTGCGGGCGGGCCATGGCCGTGCCGAGCCGTTCCGCCTCACCCGCTACGACGATGGCAGCCTGACGCTCTCCGACGAGGCGACGGGGCGGCGCGTCAACCTCGAAGCCTTCGGCGCCACCAATGCCGGGGCCTTCGCCAAACTCCTGCCCGAGACGCTTCTGCCCGAAGGGAGCACGATCCGATGATCCTCGACTGGCTCAACGGTCGCCAGACCGTCGAGGTGCCCTGCACGATCGAGATCGAGCAGACACCCGAGACCCTCCACGCCCATGTCAGCCTGCACGCGCCCTTCGAGATCGAGCCGGGCGACGAGGTGCAGGTGCACGACGCGCCGACCTCGGTGCCCTACGGCGAGCGTCTCGTCGTCGAGCGCACCGCAACCGTCACCCGGGCGGGCCGCGTCGAGCGCCTCTGGACCAAGCTCGCCGGCCATCTCGAACTGACCGAGCTCTATGAAGTCAGCTTCACCGAGAGGAGGAGACTGTGAACGCTCCGATCAAGCACCCGCTCTCGCAGAACCCCGTCCCCAAGGCTCCGGTCAACGAATCGACCAAGGCCGCGCAGGAGACGACCTTCCTCAGCCCGCGCTTCTACACGACGGATTTCGAGGAACTCGACCGCACGAATGTCGAGCCCGTCCGCGCCGAGTGGACCGTGCTGATCGACGAATTGCGCGCCGACCCGAACAAGCGCCACTTCGTGCGCAATGCCGAGTTCGACGTCGACCTGTCGGGACTCGATCCGGAGCTGCGCAAGGAATTCCTCGACTTCCTCGTCTCCTCGATCACCGCCGAATTCTCGGGCTGCGTGCTCTACGCAGAGATGAAGAAGCGCGCCAAGAACCCCGACATCCGGGAGCTGTTCGGCTTCATGAGCCGGGACGAGGCGCGGCATGCCGGCTTCATCAACGACGTGCTCAAGGATTTCGGCATCGGCGTCGATCTCGGCTTCCTGACGAAGACCAAGAAATACACCTTCTTCCGGCCGAAGTTCATCTTCTACGCAACCTATCTCTCGGAGAAGATCGGCTACGCCCGCTACATTACGATCTTCCGGGAGCTCGAGAAGAACCCGGACCGCCGCTTCCATCCGATCTTCAAATGGTTCGAGAAGTGGTGCAACGACGAGTTCCGCCACGGCGAGGCCTTCGCCCTGCTGATGCGCGCGAACCCGAGGCTGACGACCGGGCTCAACCGCTACTGGATCAAGTTCTTCCTGCTCGCCGTCTTCGCCACGATGTACGTGCGCGACCATTGCCGGCCGGCCTTCCACAAGGCCCTCGGCGTCGACCCGACGGATTACGACTTCAAGGTCTTCCGCATCACCTCCGACATCTCGCGCCAGACCTTCCCGCTCACCCTCGACCTCGACAACCCGCGCTTCAAGGCGCTCCTCGACAGGCTTCTCGACTGCTCCGAGAAGATCGCGGAGGCGAAGGCGCGCGGCGGGCTCGCGGGCCGCGTCGCGCACGGGTTCCAGGCCGCGCGCGCGGCGGTCGCCTTCAGTCGGCTGATGCTGCTGCCGGCGGTCGACAACCCGATGCCGGCGGAGATCCGCCTGCAGCCCGTCTGGTAGCGGGGCGCCGATGTCGTCCTACGCCGTGCCGGCCCTCTACGCGGTGGCGATCTGGTGGTTCTCCACCGGGTTGATCATCCTGCTCGATCATCTGCCGCGCCGCACCTTCCGCTGGAGCATGGCGGGGGCGAGCCTCGTCCTCGCCGCCTCTCTGTGGGCGGTGCGCGCGAGCGCGGGAGATGCGAGCGAGGCGGGCGCCTACACGGCCTTCACGGCGGCGCTCCTCGTCTGGGGCTGGCAGGAGATCAGCTACTACATGGGCTTCGTCTCGGGCCCGGCCCCACGCGCTTGCCCGCCGGGCACGCGCGGGTTCGAGCGGTTCCGGGCTGCGGCCGCCACGAGCCTCTGGCACGAGATCGCGATCGTCGCGGGTGCGCTCGCCATCCTCGTGCTCACCTGGGACGCGCCGAACCGCTTCGCCCTCTGGACCTACCTGATCCTGTGGGGAATGAACCTCTCGGCGCGGCTCAACATGTTCCTCGGCGTGCGCAACCTGAACGCCGAGTTCCTGCCGGATCACCTGAGCTATCTCGGCTGCTACCTCGCCAAGAAGCCGATGAACCTGCTGTTCCCGGCCTCGGTCAGCCTCGCCACGATCATCGTGGCGCTGCTTGGCCGCACGGCCCTCGCCGACGATCTCACCGCCTTCGAGCTCGTCGGCTTCACCATCCTGACGACGCTGACGGCGCTCGCGACGCTGGAGCACTGGTTCCTGATGCTGCCGCTGCCCTCCAGCGCCCTCTGGAACTGGAGCCTGCCGGCGCGACCGAAGCCGGCGTCCCTCGTCATCACAGCACCCGAGCCGGCCGAGATCGGCCACCGGGACGCCGCCTGAACCGAGCGCGAGAGAACGCGCGACGAAGACCACCAGGGAAGGGGAGCCCCGCGATGGATTATGAAGCCTTCTTCGCCACCGAGCTGAACGGCCTCCACCGCGAGGGGCGCTACCGCGTCTTCACCGATCTCGAACGGCAGGCGGGGCGCTTTCCCCACGCCGTGCATCACCATCCGGCGGGCACCCGCCCGGTGACGGTCTGGTGCTCCAACGACTATCTCGGCATGGGCCAGCACCCGACGGTGCTCGCTGCCATGCACGAGGCGCTCGACCGCTGCGGGGCGGGGGCGGGCGGCACCCGCAACATCTCGGGAACCAACCATTACCACGTGCTCCTCGAGCGCGAGCTGGCCGACCTTCACGACAAGGAGGCTGCACTCCTGTTCACCTCGGGCTACGTCTCGAACTGGGCCGCGCTCGGCACGCTCGCCGGCAAGCTGCCGGGCTGCGTCGTCTTCTCCGACGAGGGCAACCACGCCTCGATGATCGAGGGCATCCGGGCGAGCCGGGCCGAGCGCCAGATCTTCCGCCACAACGATCCCGACGACCTTGACCGCAAGCTCGGCCTCGTCGAGCCCGGCCGCCCGAAGCTCGTCGCCTTCGAATCCGTCTACTCGATGGACGGCGACATCGCCCCGATCGCCGAGATCTGCGACGTCGCCGAGGCGCACGGGGCGCTGACCTACCTCGACGAGGTGCACGCGGTGGGCCTCTACGGCGCGCGCGGCGGCGGCATCTCCGAGCGGCAGGGCCTCGCCCACCGCCTCGACGTGATCGAGGGCACGCTCGGCAAGGCCTTCGCCGTGCACGGCGGCTACATCACGGGCTCCGCCAAGCTCTGCGACTTCGTGCGCAGCTTCGCCTCGGGCTTCATCTTCACCACCTCGCTGCCCCCGGCCGTGGCGGCGGGCGCGGCGGCGAGCATCCGCCACCTCAAGCAGAGCAGCGCCGAGCGGGCGCGGCACCAGGATCGGGTCTGGCAGGTGCGCTCCCGCCTCGACGAGGTTGGCATCCCCTACCTGCCCAACGGCAGCCACATCGTGCCCGTGATGGTCTGCGACCCCGTTCTCTGCAAGGCGATCAGCGACGCCCTGCTCGACGAGTTCGGCATCTACGTGCAGCCGATCAACTACCCCACCGTGCCGCGCGGCACGGAGCGCCTGCGCATCACCCCCTCGCCGCTGCACACGGACGAGGACATCGATCATCTGGTCGGCGCGCTCTCCACGATCTGGCGGCGCATCGGCCTGGAGAAGGTGGCAGCGGAGTAGGGCCCATGACCCTCGACGAGCGATCCGCACCGATGCCTCTCAGCGAGCCCGAGACCGGGGAGGGCGGTATCGTGCGGCTCCCGCCCCGGGCGGCCCGAAAGCCGAGCCCGCGTCCGAGGACCTCGCTGCCGGAGGCGGCCCCGGTCTTCCCCTTCTCGGCGATCGTCGGGCAGGACGAGATGAAGCGGGCCTTGCTCATCGCGGCGGTGGATCCGAGCGTCGGCGGAGTGCTGGCGCTCGGCGACCGAGGCACCGGCAAATCGACCGCCATCCGCGCGCTCGCCGCCCTCCTGCCGCCGATGAAGGCCGTGGCGGGCTGCCCCTATTCCTGCGACCCGGCCGGTTCCGCCTCCGCCTGCCCACACTGCGCGGCCGGCTCTCCGCGGCACGGTCGGCTCGTGCCGATCCCCGTCGTCGACCTGCCGCTCGGAGCCACCGAGGACCGGGTCGTCGGAGCTCTCGATCTGGAGCGGGCGCTGACGGCGGGCATCAAGGCGTTCGAACCGGGCCTGCTCGCCCGGGCGAACCGCGGCTTCCTCTACATCGACGAGGTCAATCTCCTCGAGGATCATCTCGTGGACCTGCTCCTCGACGTGGCGGCCTCGGGCGTCAACACCGTGGAGCGGGAGGGGCTGAGCCTGCGCCATCCGGCCCGCTTCGTCCTCGTCGGCAGCGGCAACCCGGAGGAGGGAGAGCTGCGGCCCCAGCTCCTCGACCGGTTCGGTCTCGCCGTCGAGGTGACGACGCCGACCGACATCCCGACACGGATCGAGGTCGTGCGACGGCGGGACGCCTTCGAGCGTGACCCTGGCGGCTTCGCTGCGGCGCAGGCCGGCGCCGAGAAGGCCCTGCGGCGGCGCATCACCGCGGCCCGCGCGAGGCTCGCGGAGGTCACGGTTCCCGATGCGAGCCTGGAGGCCGCGGCCCGCCTCTGCCTCGCCCTCGGCACGGACGGCTTGCGCGGCGAGCTGACCCTTATCCGGGCCGCCCGGGCGCTCGCCGCCCTGGAGGGAGAGGAGAGCGTCGGGCTCGCGCAGATCCGCGGCGTCGCGCCATCGGCGCTGCGGCATCGCCTGCGCCGCAACCCCCTCGACGAGGCGGGGTCGACCGCCCGCGTGGCCCGCGCCGTGGCCGAGGTGCTGGCGTGAGCCCGCCGCCCGAGCCGGAGGCGGGCCGGGCGGCCTGGGACAGGGCCCTGCGGGTCGCGACGCTGCTCTCCGCCGATCCGCACGGCTGCGGAGGCGTCCGGCTGCGGGCGCGCCCGGGCCCCGTGCGCGACGCGTGGCTCGCCGCCCTGTCGGCCGCGCGAGCGTCCGGACGTCCGGTGCGCCGGATGCCGGCCGGGATCGCCGACGACCGCCTCCTCGGCGGCCTCGATCTTCCCGCGACGCTCGCCGCGGGCCGGCCGGTTCTCCAGCGGGGGCTGCTGGCCGAGGCGGATGGGGGCCTCGTGATCGTGCCGATGGCCGAGCGCCTCGACGGGGCGACCGCCGCACGGCTCGCCGCCTGCCTCGATACCGGCAGGGTCTCGGTCGCCCGAGACGGGCTCGCGGCGCGCCTGCCCGCGCGCATCGGCCTGATCCTGCTCGACGAGGGGGACGAGGACGAGGCGCCGCCGGCGGCTCTCCTCGAACGCCTCGCCTTCCGGCTCGATCTCGACGGCGTCAGCCTGCGCGACATCGTGCCGGACGCCGCGCCCCGGGATGCCAATCCAGCACGTCCGGCCGGCACCCAATCCCGCTCGGCAGCAGTGACGTCCCATCGCCCCGGCCACACCACGACGTGGATCGAGAGCCTCTGCCTCACGGCCTGCGCCTTCGGCGTCGCCTCCCTCCGCGCGCCGATCCTGGCTCTGCGCATCGCCCGCCTCGCGGCCGCGCTGGACGGAGAGAGCGAGCCGGGAGAGGCTCACGCGGTCGAGGCCGCCGAACTCGTGCTCGCGCCGCGCGCCACCCGCCTGCCCGAGCCTCAGGCCGGGCCGGCTGATCAACCGGAGCCGGCCTCTGCCGACGCGCCCGCGGATCGGGACGGCGACGGCGACCGACCCATCGACGATGTCGTCCTGGCGGCGGTGCGCGCCGCGATTCCCCCAGGCCTCCTGGCGCTGCTCGCGGCCGGCCGCGTGCGGAGCGCCAAGACCGGCAAGTCCGGCGCCGCCGCGGCCTTGGCCCGGTCAGGCAGGCCCGTGGGCAGCCGGCCCGGCGATCCGCGCCGTGCGCGGCTCGACCTCATGGCGACGCTTCGCGCGGCTGCCCCCTGGCAGCGGCTTCGGATGCCCCGTGAAGCGGGGCGGATCGCGATCCGCACGGACGACCTGCGCATCACCCGCTATCGCCAGCGCAGCGAGAGCACGACGATCTTCGCCGTCGATGCCTCGGGCTCCTCCGCCATCGAGCGCCTCGCGGAGGCGAAGGGCGCCGTCGAGGCTCTGCTCGCCGAATCCTACGCCCGGCGCGACCGGGTCGCCCTGATCGCCTTCCGCGGCGCGGGCGCCGACATCGTCCTGCCGCCGACGCGCTCTCTGGTGCGGGCGAAACGCGGCCTCGCGGGGCTGCCCGGGGGTGGGGGGACGCCGCTGGCGGCCGGGCTCGACGCGGCTCTCGCCCTGGCGCTCGCGATCCGACGGGGCGGCGGCTCGCCCCTCGTCGTGCTGCTCACCGACGGGCGCGCGAATGTGGGGCGCTCGGGGGAGCCGGGCCGGGCGCGGGCGGGGGAGGAGGCGCTAGCGGCCGCGCGCGCCTTCCGCGAGGAAGGGCTGGCGGCACTTCTCGTCGACACCGCATCCCGTCCCCAGGAGGCGGCCCGGCGCCTCGCGGAGGCGATGGCCGCGCGCTACCTCCCCCTGCCGCAGGCTAATGCCGCGAGCCTCGGGGCCGCGGTGCGGGCGGCGGCGCCCGCCGCATGAGCGCGAGCCTCGCCATGCCCTCCTACCGGGAAGATCGGCCTCTTTGGGAGGAGGAGGGCCGCGACTGGCCCCACCGCGGCGCGAGCCGCTTCGTGACGGCCTCCGGATTGTCCTGGCACGTGCAGGCCATGGGACCGGAGACCGCGCCCGTCCTTCTCCTCGTTCACGGGACCGGGGCGGCGACCCATTCCTGGCGCGGGCTGATGCCCAGCCTCGCCGAGCGCTTCCGCGTGATCGCGCCGGACCTGCCCGGCCACGGCTTCACGGACCCGCTGCCCGACCGGCGCCTGTCGCTGCCCGGCATGGCCGGCGCGCTCACCGACCTCGTTCGAACCCTCGGCTGCGATCCCGCGGTCGTCGTCGGCCACTCGGCCGGGGCCGCGATCCTCGTCCGGGCCTGCCTCGATGGCGGGCTCGCGCCCCGCCTTCTCGTGGCCCTGAACGGCGCTCTCAAGCCTTTTCCCGGGATGGCGGGACTGGTCTTCCCGGGCATGGCGCGGATGCTGTTCCTGAACCCGGTCACGCCGCGCATCTTCGCGTGGTCGGCCGATCGCGCCGCGGTCGAGCGCCTGATCCGCGGCACCGGCTCCCGGCTCGACGCACAGGGGCTCGATCTGTATCGGCGCCTGTTCCGCAAGCCCGGGCACATCGCTGGCGCGCTGGGCATGATGGCGAACTGGAATCTCGACGCCCTCGACCGCGACATCGTCGGCCTCCGGCTCCGCACGCTGCTCCTCGTCGGCGGCGAGGATCGCGCCATCCTGCCCGAGACGGCCTTCGCCGTGCGCGACCGACTGCCCGACGGGCGGGTGGAGTTGCTGCGCGGCCTCGGTCACCTCGCGCACGAGGAAGCGCCGGAGCGCGTCGCGAACGCGATCCTCCACGAAGCCATGGCCGTGCGTGTCCTGCCGCCGGAGGATCCGCCGGATTGACGCCGACGCGAACCGAAGACGCCTTGCCACGGGAACCTTGACGACCCTACTGTCCAATGATGTTGACGATTGATCAGTCAATCCGGCTCGACAGACCGAGCGAGCGGCGGAGGCCGGGCGCCGTCGTGATCGGCAGCGGCTTCGGCGGCCTCGCGGCGGCCATCCGGCTCGGTGCGCGGGGCTACCGCGTCACGGTGCTGGAGCGGCTCGATCAACTCGGCGGGCGTGCCCGCGTCCATCGGCAGGACGGATTCACCTTCGATGCCGGTCCGACGATCGTCACCGCGCCCTTCCTGTTCGAGGAGTTGTGGGCGCTCTGCGGGCGGCGCATGTCGGACGACGTCCACCTCGTGCCGATGCGACCCTTCTACCGGATCCGGTTCGAGGACGGGGCGACCTTCGACTACAGCGGCGACGAGGCCGCCATGCGAGCCGAGGTCGCGCGGTTCTCGCAGGCCGACGTTCCGGGCTACGAACGCTTCATGGCGCGCAGCCGCGAGATCTGCCGGGTCGGGTTCGAGGAGCTCGGGCACGTTCCCTTCGGCAGCGTCCGGGACATGCTGCGGATCGCCCCCGATCTCCTGCGCCTCGGCGGCCACCGCAGCGTCTACGGGGAGGTGTCGCGCCACATCCGAGACGAGCGGCTGCGCACCATCTTCAGCTTCCACCCGCTGCTGATCGGCGGCAGCCCGTTCCGGGCGAGCGCGATCTACTGTTTGATCGCGCATCTCGAACGGCGCTGGGGCGTCCATTTCGCGATGGGCGGCACGGGCCGCCTCGTCGACGGGCTGGCCGGGCTGATCCGGGGGCACGGCGGGAGCCTGCGCACCGGCGCGGATGTGGCGGAGATTGGCGTCGAGAACGGGCGGGCGACCGGGGTCACGCTCACGACGGGCGAACGCATCCCTGCCGACATCGTGGTCTCGAACGCCGATTCAGCCTTCACCTATCGTCGCCTGCTGCCGCCCAGGGTGCGCCGCCGCTGGAGCGACACCCGGATCGAGGCGGCCAAGTCGTCGATGGGCCTGTTCGTCTGGTACTTCGGCACGAAACGCAAATATCCGGACGTCGCCCACCACACGATCCTGATGGGCCCGCGCTACCGGGAGCTCATCGCCGATATCTTCGGGCGGAAGCACCTCGCCGACGATTTCAGCCTCTACCTGCACCGGCCGACCGCGACGGACCCGATGCTGGCGCCGCCGGGCCATGACGCCTTCTACGTGCTCTCCCCCGTGCCGAACCTGGCCGGCGGCCAGGATTGGAGCGCCTGCGCGGAGCCCTACCGTGCACGCATCGCGCGGTTTCTGGAGGCGAGCCTGCTGCCCGGCCTGTCCGGGTCGGTCGTCACCTCGAAGGTGACGACGCCGCAGGACTTCGCCGACGATTTCCTGAGCTTCCGCGGGTCCGGGTTCGGCCTGGAGCCGGTGCTCACGCAATCCGCATGGTTCCGGCCGCACAACGCCTCGGAGGACGTGCGCAATCTCTTCCTCGTCGGGGCCGGCACCCATCCGGGCGCCGGGCTTCCCGGCGTGCTCTCCTCCGCCAGGGTTCTCGATCGGGTGGTGCCGGATGCGCGCGTCTTCGCCTGACCTTGCCGAGCCGGCCCCTGGGCGCCACGCCGGCGAGCGGGACCATGCCGCCTGCCGCACGGCGATCCGGCAGGGTTCGCGAAGCTTCTACGCGGCCTCGCTTCTGCTGCCGCCGAGCACGCGCAGGGCGGCCTACGGGCTCTACGCCTTCTGCCGACACTCGGACGACGCGGTGGACGAGGCGCGCGCCGGCACGTCGCGTGCGGAGGTCGCAAGGCTCGAGGCGCGCCTCGCGCGGATCTACGCCGGTGACCCAGCCGACCAACCGGCCGACCGGGCGCTCGCCGAGATCGTCGCTCGCTACGCCATCCCGCGGGCGCTTCCGGAGGCGCTCCTCGACGGCCTCGCCTGGGATGCCGAAGGACGCCGCTACGAGACGCTGTCCGACCTGTGCGCCTACGCGGCCCGGGTCGCTTCCGCCGTCGGAGCGATGATGACCCTGATCATGGAGGTTCGCGATGCCGACGCCCTCGCGCGCGCCTGCGACCTCGGCGTGGCGATGCAGCTCACCAACATCGCCCGCGATGTCGGCGAGGATGCCCGAGCCGGCCGCCTGTACCTGCCGCTGCGCTGGCTTGCGGAGGAGGGCATCGACCCGGACGCCTTCCTCGCGGCACCTGCGGCAGACCCGGCGATCGGTCGCGTCGTCGCGCGCCTGCTGGAGGCCGCCGAACTGCTCTACGCCCGGTCCGAGGCCGGCATCGGCGCGTTGCCGTTGGCCTGCCGCCCCGCGATCCGCGCTGCGCGCCTGATCTATGCCGAGATCGGCCGGGAGATCGAGCGCGCGGGTTTCGATTCGGTCGGCCGCCGGGCGCGGGTCCGCGGGCGCCGCAAGGCCGCGCTTCTCCTGAGGAGCGCTCTGCCCCTGGCCGGCACCGACAGGTCGGCACATTGCCTGCCGGAGACGGCCTTCCTCGTCGCGGCGGTGGCGGCGACGCCGCCCCCCGCCGCCGCCCCGGTCTGGTGGGACATCGCAGGTCAGGCGGTGCGCGTCCTCGACATGATCGAGACCTTGCGCGAGCGCGAGGCCCTGACGCGCGAGAGCGCGCCGTGAGCGATCCGCTCTTCGCCTTCTTCGATATCGGCCTCGTCTTCGCGCTCGCCCTCGGCGCCGCGATCTGGCAGCTCGTCGTCCTCAAGCGCAGCATCCGGCGCGACCGTGAAGCCGCCGCGCAGCGTCGCGCCGATGTGGGGGAGGGCGGCCCGCCGTGATCGCCTCGACCGCCCTGGAGCTGCTGCTGATCGGCTTGGCGGCCTGGCAGCTCGTCGTGGTCCGCCGGAGCATGCGTGCGGACCGGGAGCGGGCGGCGTCGGAGACGCGGGAGGACACACCGACCGGGTGAGACGTTCCGCACCCGTCCGAATCGATGGGAGTGCCGGCGTCGCGCTTACCGCGCGGCGGTGCCGCCGAGATGGAACACCCGGTGCGGCACCAATTCGCCGCGCTCCACATCGCCGACCGCGACGAGGATGCCGGCGCAGGTCGCGAACACTTTGCCCTCGGTCGGCGCGTCGCGCCCGCGCAGGATTACCGGCTGACCGCGCATCAGGCGCAGTGCCATGTCGCGCGAGATCGCGACGGAAGGGATCGCGTCGAGGGCCGTCTCGACCGGGTGCAGGTGAGGCGCGTTGCCTTCGGGGCCGGCCGCCTCCAGGGCGGAGACGTTGCAGGCTTCCGCCTCCGCGAAGGGGCCGACCCGGGTGCGGCGCAGTGCGGCGACGTGACCGTAACAGCCGAGCATGCGGCCGAGGTCGCGCGCCAGCGCCCGCACATAGGTGCCCTTGCCGCATTCGGCCGCGATGACCGTGCGGCCGTCTGCATGCTCGACCACGGAGAGATGGTCGATCTGCACCGGGCGCGCGACGAGTTCCACCACCTCGCCGTCCCGCGCAAGGTCGTAGGCGCGCTCGCCCGCGATCTTGATGGCGGAGAAGCGCGGCGGGACTTGCTCGATCGCCCCGATGAAGGTCGGGAGTGCCGCCTCGACGGCCTCGCGTGTCGGCCGCGCCTCGCTCGTCGCGACCGGGCGGCCCTCCGCATCGTCGGTATCGGTCTCGATGCCCCACGCCACGGTGAAGCGGTAGGCCTTGCGGCCGTCCATCACGAACGGGACCGTCTTCGTCGCCTCGCCGAGGGCGATCGGCAGGATACCGGAGGCCAGGGGGTCGAGCGTACCGGCATGCCCCGCCTTCTTCGCGTTGAAGGCCCGCTTCACCACGGCGACGGCGTGCGTCGAGGTCATCCCGACGCCCTTGTCGAGGATGACCCAGCCGCTCACGTCACGCTTCTTCGGCCGGTCGGGACGGGGGCCGCCGCGGGAGGGACGGCGCCCGTCGAGGGGACGGCGGTCGCTCGGGCGCATCGTCTCCGGCGCTGATTCCTGGCGCTCGATGGGCGGAACGTCGGTCATGGGATCCTCGGTCGATGACGGTTCGGCCGCTCGGGCTCCGGAGTTGAACCGGGCCTCTCCGCGCCGTCCAGCGTTTCGGGTCGAATGGGTTCGGTCGGGCGCCGGGGTCAATGCCCGGAATCGGCCTCGGGTTCGCCGTCTGATTCCGCGTGCGGGGCGCTGTCCAGATCCCGCTGGACCTTCTCGCTGCGCAGGAGCGCGTCGATCCGGGCAGCCTCGTCGAAGGTCTCGTCGCGGCGGAAGCGGAGCTCGGGAGCGTATTTGAGGTTCACCCGGCGGGCCACCTCCTGGCGCAGGACCTTCCGGTTGCGCTCCAGAGCGGCGATGACCGGCGCCTCGTCCTGCCCGCCGAGCGGCATGATGTAGGCGGTGGCGAGCTTGAGGTCCGGCGACATCCGGACTTCCGGCACCGTGACGACATGCGTGCCGAGTACCGGATCTTGGATATCGCCGCGCTGAAGCACCTCGGCGAGGGCGTGACGCACCAGTTCCGCCACACGCTGCTGGCGCTGAGAGGGACCGGCACTCTGCTGTTTCTGGACCATCACGACGTCTAACGCGGTTCGGGCGGCGAACGCTGCAACGGGCGCGGGGACCGCGTCCCCACCGAACCCCTATTCAAGGGCTACGGTCGGGACGGTCCCTCCACCTGCCGAGCATCGCCGGAGCATGGATCGCGAGCGGCCACATGACGGCGAACCTGAGGACCAGGACGCCGTCCGCGAAGCGGGCGCCGAGCGAAGGCGCTTCCTTTAGCGCAAATACTCGTTCGGGATATAGGCCTGTTCCGCGCGTTTGGCCGTCGCGGGGGTGCGTGCAGGGTGATCGTGGATATGCGCCGCGAACATGCGGTCGATCCAGCCGGCGTTCTTGAAGATGCGCTTCGAGCGCAGGACGTTGAAGGGCGCGATCTTGCGCAAGCGATGCGCCTCGTTGAACTCCGCCACCGCGAGAAGCTCGCCGTTCCAGGGGTTCGCCCCGTCCATGCTCACGTCGTCGAGGTAGACGGGCACCAGTGGCAGATACTGGTCCGCCCGGCCGCCGAGGATCGTGAGCACCTTCACGGCCGAGGAGTAATAGTCGACGTCGACCGAGACGAAGCCGATCGGCGCCTCGGGCGACACCGAGGCGAGGAATTCGGGAATCGTCGTCTCCGCGTCGCCGATCACGAGGCGGCACCGGCCTGGCAAGGCGCGGCGCAGGGCCTCGAAATCCATCGGGAAATCGCCCTCCTGGAAATATTCCGGCATGTCGCGGTAATCGATCGCGGGCGGCATGCCGCTGCCGGTATCGAACCCCACGACATCGATGGCGACGCCCGTCGCGGCCTCGGCGCGCTCGGCAAGCTCGCACATGTTCAGGAGGCCGGCCCCGGCGGCGACGCCGAATTCCAGCACCGTGATCCGCGACAGCCCGCGCTTCTTCGCCTCCTCGGCCGCGAACAGGATCGGGAAGGCGTATTGCTGGCGCACCATCAGGTCGAAGGCGACCTTGGCGCGGAACGAGCCGAACAGGGCGACGCCGAGCGAGATCAGGTTGAGGTGCAGCGGCTCCGTGAGGCGCTCGACGAAGATCTTCCGGTGCTTGCCGTCGGAGAGCGCCCGACGGATCACGTAGGAGTTCAGCATCGGCCCCCGTCCTCGCGGCCCGTCGACCGCCTCTGCATGATTGTCTCGTTGAGCCCGAGGCTAAGCGGTGCAGATGCACCTGAACAGGGCGCCCCTGGGCCGCCCCGCACGAATCGAGCGTCAACGTTAAGAGCGTCCCCGGTCGCCAAAAGAAAGGGCGCGGCCTGAGGCAGGCCGCGCCCATCGATCCGGACCGGAGGGAAGGACCGCCTCAGAGCGTGCGGCGGATCTCCTCGACCCGGTAGCACTCGATCGTGTCGCCCGCGCGCATGTTCTCGAAGTTTTCGAAGGCCATGCCGCATTCCTGGCCCGAGGTGACTTCCTTCGCGTCGTCCTTGAAGCGCTTCAGGGTCTTCAGCTTGCCCTCGTGGATCACGACGTTGTCGCGGATCAGGCGAACATGGGCGCCGCGCTCCACCACACCATCCTGGACGCGGCAGCCGGCGACCTTGCCGACCTTGGAGACCTCGAAGACCTCCTGGACCAGCGCCTCGCCGAGGCGCTCCTCGCGGAGCGTCGGCGGGAGCATGCCGGACATCGTGGCTTTGATGTCGTCCACGAGGTCGTAGATGATGTTGTAGTAGCGTATCTCGGTGCCGGCCCGCTCGGCCGCCTCGCGTGCCTCCTTGTGGGCGCGCACGTTGAAGCCGATGACCACGGCCTTGGAGGCCTGCGACAGGGTGATGTCGGATTCGGTGATGCCGCCGACGCCCGCGAGCAGGATGCGCGCCGAGACCTCGTCGTTGCCGAGCTTCTCCAGCGCACCGGAGATCGCCTCGACCGAGCCCTGCACGTCGCCCTTGATGACGATCGGCAGCTCCTTGCGGCCGGCGCCTTCCTTGAGATCGCGCATCATGTCGACGAGCGAGCGGTTGGCGCCACCGGTGCGGGCCGCGAGCCGCTCGCGCTTGATGCGCGCCCGGTACTCGGTGACCTCGCGGGCG
>NZ_SMNT01000051.1 GCF_004348265.1 Methylobacterium segetis | reverse complement strand
TCACCCCGACCGCCGCCGGCCGGACGGGCTGCCGCAGCGGGCCCTGCCCTTCGACGCGGCCTACCGGCGCAAGCCCCTCTGGCACGCGATGCACAGGGCCTTCGCGGCCGCGCCGGACCATCGGGCGGCCCGGGATCGCCTGCGCCGGGTGTGAGGCATCGCACCTGTCACCGAAGCTGGACACCTCGTCCCGTCTCCGTTCAGGGGAATGGTAACCATCCCCGCCCATGATCCGGCGCACGCACCTCCGAAAGGCCCGCGATGCGCTCGCGTCTGTTCCCGTTTGCCTCCCGCCTGCGCGCGGGCCTCTCGCCGCTGGCACTCATCGCCGCGCTCGGCACCGCTTCCGCGCAGACGCCGCCGGCCCCGCCGTCGCCCCTGGGGGAGCCGGCCCCCGCCGTTGCGCCCCCTCCTCCGCCCGTGCCCACCATGCCCGTGCCCGCCCCGCCCGCGACGCAGGGAGCGCCCGCCCAGCCGCTGGCCGAGGCGCCCGCGAAGAAATCCCGCGAGCCGGCGCCCCTCGTCTACGCCCGCGTCTCCGAGGACCCGGTGCCGACGCTCGCGCCCTCGACCTTCCTCGACACGCTCCGCATGGCCGAGCGCTACCAAGCCTACGCCGAGGCCGGCGGTTGGGAGAGCCTGCCGGCGGACCTCGTGCTGAAGCCGGGCGCGCAGAGCCCGTCCGTGCCGAGCCTGCGCCACCACCTGACGCTCACGGGCGATCTGCCCGCCGACGCGACCCCGAGCGACCGGCACGACGCCGCGCTGGTCGCCGCCGTCAAATCCTTCCAGGCCCGCCACGGCCTGCCTGAGACCGGCCTCGTCGCCCGACAGACGGTGGCGGCGCTGAACGTGCCGGCCAGCGTGCGCCAGCGCCAGCTCGCGGCCTCCGCCGCCCGGCTGATGGGCTCGAACTTCCCCTTCGGCGAGCGCTACGTCACCGTGAACATCCCCTCCGCCGCCGTCGAGGCGGTGGAGAAGGGTGCCGTGGTCCGGCGCTACGTCGCGGTGGTGGGCTCGACCGACAAGCCGACTCCCGCCATCGAGACGCGCATCACCGACGTCAACCTCAACCCGACCTGGACGGTGCCGGTCTCGGTGGTGAAGAACGAGATCATCCCGAAGATGCGCAAGGACCCGACCTGGCTCGCCAAGAACCGGATCCGCATTCTGGGGCCGGGCGGGGTCGAGGTGGATCCGACCGCGGTCGACTGGAAGACCGAGCGGGCGGTGAACTACACGCTGCGCCAGGATTCCGGCCTCGACAATTCCCTGGGGCAGGTGCGGATCGACATGCCGAACCGGCACGCGGTCTACATGCACGACACGCCCTCGAAATCGCTCTTCGCCCGCTCGGTGCGGTTCCACTCGCATGGCTGCGTGCGCGTCGGTCAGGTGAAGGAGCTGGCGGGCTGGCTGCTCGCGGGCACGCCCGGCCCGAACGGCCCCGGCACCGTCTGGGGCCCGATGGAGATCGAGACCGGGATCGCCATGGGGGAGCGCCGGGACGTCAAGCTGACGAAGCCGGTTCCCGTCGCCTTCGTGTATCTCACGGGCTACGCCACGCCGGACGGGCGCGCGCATTTCCGGGACGACATCTACGGGCTCGACACGCCGAACGCCGCGCCGGCTCCCGCCGCCGCGGCGCCCGAGCCGCAGACGACCGGCTCGATCGCCCCCCGATCCGCCGCTCCGAAGCCGCCCCGCATCGAGCCTTCGGCCACCCCTCCGAAGCCCGAGGCCCGCAAGCCGAGCCCCTCCACCGCGGCAGCACCCAGGGCCATCGCTCGCGAACCCGTGATGCTGCCTCCGGGCCTCGTCGGCCCGCGGGCGTGAGGAGCGGCGGGCACCGGGCCAGGGCTCGGAGGATTCGGGGCGAGGCGCGAGGCTTCGAGCCCTGTGTCGGACGAAGCCCGTCCCCCGCCTGATTCCCCTCTCACCCTGGAGAGGGGAGCCAGCCTCCGGACCCCTGTCCCGGCCCTGACGGAACGGTGCTGGACTCCGCTGTCCCGGACCCAACTGCGACCGGGCTGTTTGGAACCGCTCCAAGCTATCCGCCCACGGCAGCGCTGCCCTGCGCCGCGGAACATTCGGCTTCACCGTTCATTCTGCCGATCGAGAGGCGCCGCACGCCGCTGCCGCGCCCAAGAAGACCCCATCGGCAAACATCGACGGAGAGTGAGACCATGGCCAAGGCCAAGCCCCTGCGTGTCGAGAGCGACCGCCTGAATACCCCGACCGATCTCGACCCGGCCGACACCAAGAAGATCGCCGAGGGCCTCACGGTCCTGCTGTCCGACCTGTTCGCCCTCTACATCAAGACGAAGAATTTCCACTGGCACGTCAGCGGCCCGAACTTCCGCGACTATCACCTGCTGCTCGACGAGCAGTCGCAGCAGATCTTCTCGATCATCGACGCGGTCGGCGAGCGCGCCCGCAAGATCGGCGGCACCACCCTGCGGTCGATCGGCCAAGCGAGCCAGCTGAAGCGCGTGCAGGACAACGATGCCGAGTATGTCAGCCCCCTCGACATGCTGATCGAGCTGCGGGACGACAACAAGGCGCTGACGGCCCACATGCGCGAGCTGCACGAGGTCACCGACGAGGCGAACGACGTCTCGACGACCAGCCTCCTGGAGGAGTGGATCGACCAGTCCGAGGAGCGCACGTGGTTCCTCTACGAGTCGACCCGCAACGCCACCGAGGGCGGCCACTGACGGGACGCACGGCCTGACGCCGGCGACCCTTTCCGGAGCCCTGCCCCCCCGTGCGGGGCTCCTCTCGTTTCGGGTGCCTACAGTTCCAGCCCCACCTTCATCACGCCCGGATCCTCCGGGTCCGGGTGGACCGCGAAGCCGAGGCGGCGGCAGACGGCGAGCATCGGCCGGTTCTCGGGCAGGACCGAGCCCTCGACGCGGCGCAATCCTTCCGCCCGCGCCCAGTCGATCATCAGCCGCATGAGGGCGACGCCGAGGCCGGTGCCCTTGCGGTCGGTCCGGATCAGGATCGCGTACTCGCCGCTGGTGTGGTTCGCGTCCGCGTGGAGGCGCACGGCGCCGAGCATGGCACCGCTCTCGACGTCGGTGGCGACGAAGGCGATGGCCCGCGAATAGTCGAGCTGCGTCAGCCGGGCGAGGAAGGTGTGGCTGAAGTCGCGCACCGACGAGAAGAAGCGCAGGCGCAGATCCTCCTCGCTGACCTGATGGAAGAAGGTCGCGAACAGCCCCTCGTCCTCCGGCCGGACCGGGCGCACCCGGATCGGGCGTCCCTTCAGCATCATGTTGCGCTCCCACTCGGCCGGGTAGGGGCGGATCGCGAAGCGGGGGTGGCCGGCGCCGCGGGCTGTCCGGCCCGCCATGGCGACCGTGCGGGAGACGCGCACGCGGGCATCGAGCACGACGGCGCCCGCATCGTCGGCGAGCAGCGGGTTGAGATCGAGCTCGCGCACCTGCGGCAGGTCGGCGGCGAGCTGGGCGAGCTTCACGAGGACGAGGCTGAGCGCCCGCATGTCGACGGCGGGCACGTCGCGGTAGGCGGCGAGGCGGCGGGCGACGCGGGTGCGCGAGATCAGCTCGCTCGCCAGCGCGAGATCGAGGGGCGGCAGCGCCAGCGCCCGGTCGTCGATCACCTCGACGGCGGTGCCGCCCCGGCCGAACACGACGACGGGGCCGAAGGCCGGATCCTCGGCGAGCCCCGCGATCAGCTCGCGCCGCCGGCCCCGCCGCACCATCGGCTGCACCGCGAAGCCCTGGATGCGCGCCTGCGGCCGCTCGCGGCGGGCGCAGGCCAGGATCTCGCGGGCGGCATTGCGCACGTCGGCCTCGCTCGTGAGGTCGAGGCGCACGCCGCCGATGTCGGATTTGTGCACGATGTCCGGCGAGACGACCTTGAGCGCCGCGGTCTCGCCCCGCGCCAGGATCGGCCAGGCGGCCTCGGCCGCCGCGTCGATGTCGGGGGCGAGGGTGAGCGGAACGCTCGGGATGTCGTAGGCGGCGAGCAACTCCGCGACGCTTCCCGGATCGAGCCAGGTGGCGCCCTGCGCCAGCGCGCGGGCGACGATGGCGCGGGCCTCGTCGGCGCGCGGCGCGAAGTCGCGCGGCAGCGAATCGGGCGTGCGCATCAGGTCGTTCTGCGCCTCGCGATAGCGCACGAGATGCAGGAAGCCCTCGACCGCGTCGGAATCGGTGGCGAAGCGCGGGATCCCGGCCTCGGCGAGAGGCGCGGTCGCCGCCTCGTCCTCGCCGAGGGAGACGGCGAAGACCGGCTTCCTGCGGCCACCTGAGGCGCGGGCCGCCGTGACGGTCCGCGCGATCGCCTCCGCCACCGCGGTGCCGCCCGAGCGGGCGGTGGGCACGTGGATCGCGAGCACCGCGTCGTTCGCCCGATCGGCCAGGAGGGGGGCGAGCGCGGAGCGGTAGGCCTCCGCGTCGGCATCGACGCCGAGATCGACGGGGTTGCGGGCGGTGAATCCGTCCGCCGGGGTGATCTCGGCGAGGCAGCCGCCGAGATCCGCGAGCCGGTCGGCCGCGAGCGCGCCGATGCCGCGGCCGTTCGCCAAAATCGCCAGGCGCTTGCCGGGGAAGGGACGCTGCCGCCCGAGCGTCTCGACCGCAGAGAACATCTCGTCGAGGTCGCGCACCGAGAGGAGGCCCGCCCGCCGGAAGGCCGCTTGGTAGACCGCGTCGGGCTTGGCGAGGGCGCCGGTATGGGTTTCCGGGGCGGGGCCGTCCGCGTCCCGCCGGCCGATCCGCAGGACGACGACGGGCTTGGCGCGGGCGGCGGCGCGGGCGGCCGACATGAACTTGCGCGCGTCCGGCACCGTCTTCAGGCAGAGCAGGATCGCCCGTGTGCCGAGATCGCCGGCGAAATGGTCGAGGCAATCGGCCACGTCGATGTCGGCCGAGCGGCCGAGGGAGAGGACGGCCGAGAAGCCGACCGCGCGCCGGGACGCCCATTCCACGATGCCGGAGGCGACCGTGCCCGATTGCGAGACCAGGGCGAGATCGCCGCGTGCCGGCATGTGGGCCAGGAGGCTCGCGTTCAGATGCCGGCCCGGCACCGCGAGGCCGATGCTGTTGGGGCCGAGGAGCCGCAGGCCGTGCACCCGCGCGATCTCGCGCGTGCGCGGCCCCGGATCGTCCGGACCCTCGCCGAGATCGGCGGTGAGGATCACCGCCGCGCCGGCCCCGCGCCGGCCGGCATCCTCGACGATGCCCGGCACGACCGGCGGGGGGGCCGCGACGATCACGAGATCGGGCGCCTCGGGCAGGTCGGTCACCCGGTCGAAGCAGGGGGTGCCGTCGACCTCGGCGTGGCGCGGATTGACGGGGAAGACCGGCCCCGCGAACCCGGCCCGGCGCAGGTTGTCCAGGACCGCACGACCGAGCGACCCTTCGCGCGCACCGGCTCCCGCGAGGGCGACCGAGCGTGGCCGCAGCAGGGCCTCGAAGCGGTAGGTGCTCATGGCCGCTCCCGGACTCCGTGCCCGGCATGCCGGGCCATCCGGGTCTGGGGACGCGAAATCGGCGCGGCCGTCAACGGGGGCCGCGACGCGAGCGTGCGGGACCCGGGCCCGTTGAAGCGTTCGGACCGCAGGATGTTTCCCGACGCCCGGATGCGTCCCGGCCGGGCGGCACCGATTTCCCTCCGCAGGCTCATGCTCTAGGAGGCGGGACATGCCAGCCGCTCACCCGCCCGAAGACGAACTCCGCCGCTCCATCGTCGAGGCCTCGGCCCGGGTGATCGCCCTCGGGCTCAGCCAGGGCACCTCGGGCAACATCTCGGTCCGGTTCGGGGACGGCTTCCTGGTGACGCCCTCCGGGATCCCGCCCGAGGACCTCGCGCCCGAGCACATCGTCCCGATGGATTTCTCCGGGCGCCACGCGCATCCGCTCGCCCCCTCGTCCGAGTGGCGCTTCCACCGGGACATCCTCGCCAGCCGGCCCGAAATCGGCGCCGTGGTCCATGCCCATCCGCCCTATGCCACGGGCTTTGCGATCTGCGGGCGCGAGATCCCGGCCGTGCATTACATGATCGCGATGGCGGGCGGTCCGACCATCCGCTGCGCGCCCTACGCGCCCTACGGGACCGAGGCCCTGTCCGAGGCGGCGCTCGCCGCGCTCGAAGGGCGCAGCTGCTGCCTCCTGGCCAACCACGGCATGATCGCCACGGGGCCGGACCTCGCCAAGGCTCTCTGGCTCGCGGTCGAGGTCGAGGCCCTCTGCCGCCAATACGCGATCGCCCTGCAGGTCGGCACGCCCGTCCTCCTCGACGACGCTGAGATCGCGCGGACGGTGGAGCGGTTTAAATCCTACGGTCCCCGCCGGATCGACACGCCCGCCCCGGACGTCGCGGTCGGCCAAGAGGACCGGACCGGGCAAGCCTGAGGCGCGATGGCGCCGCAGATGGACGTTAGTAAAATTTCATTCACGTCCTATCAAAAGTTAATTTCACTGGCGGGCGAGCGCAGTTTTGAGACTTTCCAACGGGGCGGCATCATATTGCAGTCCCTGGAAACCTGACGCTCTCCACAGCTAATCGAATTATCGCGAGAATGTGATCTGCCGTTTGCTTCAATGCGGCGGCATCTGACGCAATCTTCCGGCGTTACCCGCACGCCGCGAAAACGCGCGTCTTGAGCCTCACCCGATCGATGTGGAGCACGGCACGGGAAGCACTCGCCGCAGGGTCAGGAGGCTCGCGATTCAATTCAAAGTTGTGAAAGTTCAGCAGCGCCTGTCATCAGACAGCCTATCGTAGAAGTCGCATTCGGGTCCCTGCGGACCATGCAACAGCGCCATCTGGTCGGGCACGAGCAAGGACGCTCCTCGGATTCCATTTCGTGAGACGGGAGCTTCTTCCATTCCGTCTGTCATACTCGCTTATTGACCAGTTGAATTTTTCCATAACTCTCGCCATTGATCTTGCATTGCCCTAAGAAATTTAGGACATCGTACGCACTCTCAAATCACCACCTTGTCGAGAGCCGCTCGCCCGGCGAGAGCCCAGCGCGGACTGACGGCCGGTACCTTCCTTCCACACAGGGGACGCTAATGACGGCGGAGAACAGCGGTTTGCCGGATTACATCGAGCTCGCCGCGGACATCGTTTCGGCTTTCGTGAGCAACAACTCCGTGCCCGTCACCGAATTGCCGGGCCTCATCGCGTCCGTGCACTCGACGCTGGGCCGGCTCTCGAACGGCCCCGTGGAGGAGAAGCCGGAGCCGCTGCAGCCGGCCGTGTCCGTGAAGCGCTCGATCACGCCCGACTACATCGTCTGCCTGGAGGACGGGAAGAAGTTCAAGTCGCTGAAGCGCCACCTGCGCACGCGCTACGACATGACGCCCGACCAGTATCGCCAGAAGTGGAATCTGCCGGCGGACTACCCGATGGTGGCGCCGAACTACGCGGCGGCCCGCTCGGAGCTCGCCAAGAACATGGGCCTCGGCCAGCAGCGGCGTAAGACGCGGGCCAAGTCCTTGGGCGAAACCAAGGCCGCGAGCGCGCCCCGCGGGCGACGCGCCAAGGCGGCCCCCGCCGAGGCGGAATCCTGAGCCCCCTCCCGGTCGCTCCGCGAAGCCGCGGGCGCCCGGGATATCCACAGGCTGATAGGGGGAAGACCGGCCCGATCCGAAGCCGTTAGAGATCGGGCAAGCGCCGCCCGGCAAGGCTCCCTCCCTGGCCACTCGGGCCGTGGGGAAGGGATCATGGCCGTCCGGCTCGCGGCACCGCTGTTCTGGACGGCCGTGATCGGCGGCTGCGCTGCGATCTGGCTCGGCCGGGCGGCCCTCGTCTCGGCCGGCCTCGTCGCCCTCCTCGTCCTGCTGCGGGTGCTCGACCGGCCTGCCCGGTTCCGGCGGCTGGTGCGCCGCGCGGCGCGCCGCCATGCCGCCACGCTGGCGCTCCGCCAGCGCCAGGAGAGCTTCGTCGACGCCTACGGCAACCTCGTCCGGGACGGCTGGCTGCGGGAGCGCGCGTACTTCGTCGAGCGGACGATCCTGCCCGAGATCGAGGCGCGGGGCTTCTCGGACTACGCCGAAGATCGGTTCGACGAGATGGTCGGGATCGTCGAGGCGGTGGCGGCCGAGGTCGATCTCCCCGACGAGACCGAGGCGCCCGACGACGGGATCGGCTACGAGCAGTTCTGCGCCGGCCGCCTGACGGAGGCGGGCTGGCGCGCCCACACCACGCGGACGAGCGGCGACCAGGGCGCCGACATCGTGGCCGAGCGCGACCGGGTGCGTCTCGTCGTCCAGTGCAAGCGCTACGGCAAGCCCGTGGGCAACGCCGCCGTGCAGGAGGTCGCGGCGGCCGCCCGCTACTGGTCGGGCGACATGGCCGCCGTGGTGACGAATGCCGGCTTCACCCCGGCCGCCCGCAAGCTCGCCGCCGCGACCGGCGTCCTCCTCCTCCACCACGACGACCTCGCGGATCTCCACCCGGTCCGGCAGGTGCGCAAGGCCCGCTGATCAGGGGGTCTCGCCGAGGGGCAGCCAGCGCCGCCCGTCGCGGGCGAGGAGGTCGTCGGCCTCGCTCGGCCCGTCCGTGCCCGCGGCGTAGAAGGCGACGTCCGCGTTCACCCAGGCCTTCAGGAGCGGGTCGACCGCGGCCCAGCCGGCCTCGATGTTGTCGGCCCGCTGGAACAGGGTCGCGTCGCCGACCATGCAATCGTAGAGCAGGGTCTCGTAGCCGACATTCGGCTTCTCCTGGAAGAAGTCGCCGTAGCGGAAGCGTGTCGCGACGCTGCCGAGCTCCATCTTCGGCCCCGGCCGCTTCACGTTGAGGACGGTGCTCGACCCCTGCTCGGGGTCGATGGTGAGCCGCATCACGTTCGGCGCCAGTTCCGTCACCGCGGTCTCGCGGAACAGGTGGAAGGGCGGCGGCTTGAAGTGGATCGCGATCTCGGTGAGGCGGTCCGTCATGCGCTTGCCCGTACGCAGGTAGAAGGGCACCCCGGCCCAGCGCCAATTCTCGATTCCGAGCTTCAGGGCGACGTAGGTCTCGGTGTGGGAATCCTTGGCGACGTGCGGCTCGTCCCGGTAGCCGACCACCGGCCGGCCCTGCTCGGTCCCGGCCCGGTACTGGCCGCGGACCGCGTCGCCGGGCTCGATCGGGCGCACGGCCTCGGCGAGCTTCGCCTTCTCGGTCCGCACCGCCTCGGCGTCGAAGGAGTTCGGCGGCTCCATCGCCACCATGCAGAGGAGCTGGAACAGGTGGTTCGGCACCATGTCGCGGAGCGCGCCCGTGGGCTCGTAGAAGGCGCCGCGATCCTCGACGCCGATCGTCTCGGCGGCCGTGATCTGGACGTGGTCGACATATTCCCGCCGCCAGATCGGCTCCAGCATGCCGTTGGCGAAGCGCAGCGCCATCAGGCTCTGGACCGTCTCCTTGCCGAGGAAATGGTCGATCCGGAAGAACTGGCTCTCGTCGGCCTGTTTGAGGATCCGCGCGTTCAGCGCCTCGGCCGAGGCGAGGTCGGACCCGAACGGCTTCTCGATCACGACGCGGCGGAAGGCGCCCTCCTCCTGGGCGAGAAGCCCGGCCTGCCCGAGATGGTCGACGACCGGCCCGAAGAAGCGGGCGGCCACCGCGAGGTAGAACACGACGCTGCCCGCGATCCGGCCCTTCAGCGCGGCGTAGGCGGCCGGGTCCTCGAAGTCGCCCTTCAGGAAGTGGATGCGCTCGCGCACGAAGCCCCAGGCCTTCGGGTCGATCCGGTCGGCGTGGAACTCGGAGGTCTTGTCCTTCGTGAAGGAATCCATCGTCTCCGTGAGATCCGTGCGCAGGCCCTCGTCGGTGTTGTCGTTGTGGTCGATTCCGAGGATCTTGAACCCGTCGGCGAGGAGCCCCGCGCTCGACAAGTTGTAGAGGGCCGGCATCAGGAGACGTTTCGTCAGGTCGCCGGCCGCGCCGAAGATGACGAGGGTGCAGGGCGGAGCGGCCTGCGTGCCGCAGGCGGCGCGCCCGCTCGGGGTGACGGTGGGGTCCATCGGCAGGCTCCGGTGCGTGCCCGCCGGAAGCTCGGCCGGGGGCTCGCACGTCAAACGGGTGATCCGGGCCCCCGTTCCGGACCGGCGATGCCCGCGTACGGCGCTACTCGTCCGTCCGCACGGCCTGACCGCCCCGGTCGATCGGCAGGCGCGGGCCCTTCAGCTCAGGGCCGTCCGGCAGGCTGCGGACGTCCCAGCCGCCTCCGAGCGCCCGGATCAGCGACACCGCGGTGGTGAAGCGGTTGAGCCGCACCTGCAGCGCGGCGACCTCGTTGTTGAGGGCGAGGCTCTGCGCGGTCACGACGGTGGTGAAGTTCTGGGTGCCGGCGCGGTACTCGTTGAGGGTGATCTCGACGGCGCGCCGGGCCGAGGCGAGGGCCGCGTCCTGCGCCACCTGCTGCCGGGCGAGGATGCGCACGCCGGCCAAGCCGTTCTCGACCTCGCCGAAGGCGGTGAGCACCACCTGCCGGTAATTGGCCACGGCCCCGTCATAGGCCGCCCGCGCGCTCTGGAGGGCGGCGGCGCGGGCGCCCCCGTCGAACAGCACCTCGGTGCCGGCAGCGGCCACCGACCAGACCTGGTTCGCGGCCGAGAACAGGCCGTTGCGCGGGTCGCCGGAGATGCCGCCCGAGGCCGAGAGCGTGACGGTCGGGTAGAAGGCCGCGACCGCGACCCCGATCAGCTCGCTCTGCTGCTGCACGGCCCGCTCGGCCTGGGCGACGTCGGGGCGCCGCTCCAGGAGGTCGGAGGGGATGCCGACGGGCACGGCGGGCGGGCGGGCGGCGAGCGGGGCCACCGGGACCGAGACTTCGGAGGGCGGGCGCCCGACGAGGACCGCGATAGCGTGCTCGAAGGTCGCCCGCTGCAGCCCGACCGCGATGGCCGCGGCCTGCGTCGTCTGGACCTGCGTCTGGGCCGTGATCACGTCGGAGCGGGCGGCGACGCCCGCATTGTACTGGTTCTCGGTGATCGCGAGCGTCTTCTTGAAGTTCTCGACATTCTCGTTGAGCACACGCTGCAGGGCATCGTTGTAGCGCAGTTGCAGGTAGTTCGTGACGAGCTCGGCCTGGACCGCGAGGCGGACGGCGCCGATCTGGGCGGCGTCGGCCTGGGCGGCGGCGGCCTCGCTCTCGATGTTGCGCCGGATGCCGCCGAACAGGTCGAGCTCCCAGTTCGCCTGCCCCTGGAGCGAGACGTTGGTGCGCTCGACGCCCGCCGTGCGCACGCGCGTGATTGAGGGCGCGCCGATCACGGTCGGGTAGAGGGCGGCGCGGGCCTGCTCGACGAGGGCGCGGGCCTGCCGGTAGCCGGCCACCGCCTGCCGCAGGGTCTGGCTGTCGACGTCGACGAGGCGCACGAGCCGGTCGAGGGTGGGGTCTTTGAAGACCCGCCACCAGTCGCCGCGCTCGGCCCCGTCGTTCGGCTGGGCGAGGCGCCAGCCCTTCTTCGAGGCGACGTGCGCGGCGCTGTCCTCGCGCTGCCCTCCCTCCTTGAAGCCGAGCGGTGTCTCGACGGAGGGGCGCGCGTAATCGGGCCCGACCATGCAGCCGCCGAGGGCGGCGGCGAGGCTGGCCGCCGCCAGAAGGCTCGGAACCCGCATCACTCGGCGGCCGGAAGCGGGGCGGCGCCCGAGCCGCGGCGGCGGGACAGGACCCGATGGCGCAGCCGGTCGAGATACAGGTAGACGACGGGGGTCGTGTAGAGGGTCAGAATCTGGCTCACAATCAGGCCGCCGACGATCGCGATGCCGAGCGGCCGGCGCAGCTCCGAGCCCTCGCCGCCGGCGAGGATCAGAGGCGCCGCGCCCAGCAGCGCGGCCAGCGTTGTCATCATGATCGGCCGGAAGCGCAAGAGGCAGGCCTCGAAGATCGCGTCGCGCGGGGAGGCTCCGCGGGTGCGCTCCGCGTCGAGGGCGAAGTCGATCATCATGATGGCGTTCTTTTTCACGATGCCGATGAGCAGGAACACGGCGATGAGCGCGATCACCGTGAATTCGGTGCCCGAGACGAGGAGCGCGAGCAGCGCACCGATCCCGGCCGAGGGCAGGGTCGAGAGGATCGTGATCGGGTGCACGAAGCTCTCGTAGAGGATTCCGAGGATCGTGTAGACGGCCAGGATCGCGGCGAGGATCAGGAGCGGCTGGCGGGAGGCCGAAGCCTGGTAATTCTTGGCCGCGCCCGCGAACTCGCCGTGGATGGTGGCGGGCAGCCTGAGCGAGGCCATCGCCTCGTCGATCGCTGCGGTGGCGTCCGACAGGCTCTTGCCGCTGGCGAGGTTGAACGAGATCGTGGTCGCCACGAACAGGCCCTGGTGGCTCACCTGGACCGGCGCGTTGCCCGTCTCCAGCCGCGCGAAGGCCGAGAGCGGGATCATCGTCTCCTTGGCGCTCGAGACCGGCGCGCTCGAGGAGGCGCCTCCCTTGCTCGCCGCGATGGCGTTCGAGGCGGCGTTGCGGGCCGAGTCGCTCGCGATCGCCGCGGCCGTCGACGACGGGTCGGTCGCCGTGGTGTCGGTCGTGGCCGCAGCCCCCGTGCCGTTGGTGTTGGCGGTGCCGTTCGCGGCCACCGTGCCGGCCACGGCGTTCGTCGTCGCCGAGCCCCGCGCCTTCCCGCCCGACGTCGAGACGTAGATCATCTTGAGCGTCTCGGGGCTCTGCAGGTAGCGCGGCGCGATCTCCATCACGACGTGGTACTGGTTCAGCGGGTTGTAGATCGTCGAGACCTGCCGCTGGCCGAAGGCGTCGTAGAGGGTGTTGTCGATCTTGTCCGGCGTGATGCCGTAGCGGAAGGCGGTGGCCCGGTCGATCACGAGGCGGCTCTCCAGCCCGCCCTCCTGCTGGTCCGAGGTGACGTCGGCGAAGATCGGGTTCTTCTGGAGTGCGGCGAGGAGCTGGGGCGCGGCGGCGTAGAGCTCCTCCGCCGTGTCGCCCTGGAGCGTGTACTGGTACTGCGCGAAGCTCTGGCGCCCGCCCATCCGCAGGTCCTGGCGCGGGAACAGGAACAGGCGCGCGCCCGCCACCTGCGCGAGCTTCGGGCGCAGGCGGTTCATCACCTCGGAGATCGGCGGGCGCTCGGAGCGCGGCTTCAGGCTCACGAACACGTTGGCGGAGTTGGTGCCGCGCCCGCCCGTGAAGCCGACGACGTTGTCGACGGCGGGGTCCGCTTGCACGATCGCGGTGGCCTGCCGCAGCTTCTGCTCCATCGACTGGAAGGAGATGCGCTGGTCGGCCTGGATGCCGCCCATCATCTGCCCCGTATCCTGCTCGGGGAAGAAGCCCTTCGGCACGATGACGTAGAGGTAGACGTTCAGCCCGATCGTGGCGAAGAGCGAGAGGAGCACGAGGCGGCGGTGGCGGAGCGCCGCGTCGAGCGTCCGCTCGTAGGCCCGGTGCGTCCGGTCGAAGGCGCCCTCCAGCAGGCGGAACAGCAGGTTCGGGCGCTTGCGCGCCGCGCCGTGCGGCTCGGGCTTCAGGAGGCGGGCGCACATCATCGGCGTGGTGGTCAGCGACAGCACCAGCGAGATCAGGATCGCCAGCGACAGGGTCACGGCGAATTCCTGGAACAGGCGCCCGACGAGGCCGCCCATCAGCAGGATCGGCAGGAAGACCGCCACCAGCGACAGGCTCATCGAGATGACGGTGAAGCCGACCTCGCGGGCGCCGAGCAGCGCCGCCTCGAGGCGCGGCCTGCCCTGCTCGATGTGCCGCTGGATGTTCTCCAGGACGACGATGGCGTCGTCGACCACGAAGCCTGTCGCGATGATGAGCGCCATCAGGGACAGGATGTCGAGGGACTAGTCGAACAGGTACATCGCCGAGAAGGTGCCGACGATGGAGATCGGCACGGCGACCGCCGGGATCAGGGTCGCCCGCCCCGAGCGCAGGAACACGAAAACCACGAACACGACGAGGCCGACGGCGATCAGGAGCGTCTCCTCGGTCTCGGCGAGCGAGGCGCGGATCGTGGCGCTGCGGTCGCCCGTGATGGTGAGGTCGATGTCGCCGGGCAGCGCCGCCTGGACCTGCGGGATCGCCGCCTTCACGCCCTTGATCGTCTCGACGACGTTCGAGCCCGGCTGCTTGTAGATGAACAGGATGACGCCGGGCTTGCCGTTGATGAGGCCGAGGTTGCGCCGGTCCTCGACCCCGTCGACCACCTGCCCGACATCGTTGAGGCGCACCCCCGCGCCGTTGCGGTAGGCCACGACGATGTCGCGGTAATCGGCCGCCGTGCGGCCCTGGTCGTTGGCGTAGAGCTGGTAGCGGCGCGTATCCGTCTCGATCGCGCCCTTCGGCGAGTTGGCGTTGGCCGAGGCGAGCGCCGCCCGGATGCCCTCGAGCCCGATCCCGTAGTGGAACAGCGCCGTCGGATCGAGCTCGACGCGCACGGCCGGCAGCGAGGAGCCGCCGATATCGACGTTCCCGACGCCCGGAAGCTGGGACATCTTCTGCTGCACGACGGTGGCGGCGGAATCGTAGAGCTGGCCCGGCGACAGGGTGTCGGAGGTCAGCCCGAGGATCAGGATCGGCGCGTCGGCCGGGTTGAACTTGCGGTAGGTCGGGTTGGTGCGCAGCGCCGTCGGCAGGTCGGCGCGGGCGGCGTTGATCGCCGCCTGCACGTCGCGCGCCGCCCCGTCGATGTTCCGGTTCAGGCCGAACAGCAGGACGATGCGCACCGTGCCGGTGGAGCTCGTCGAGGTCATCTCGTTGACGTCGGCGATGGCGCCGAGGCGGCGCTCGAGCGGCGCGGCGACCGTCGTCGCCATGGTCTCGGGCGAGGCGCCGGCCATCTGCGCCTGGACGAGGATGACGGGGAAGTCGACCTGCGGCAGCGGCGCGACGGGCAGCTTCAGGAAGGCGAAGATGCCGGCGAGCAGCACCCCGATCGTCAGGAGCGTGGTGGCGACCGGGCGCCGGATGAACGGCTCGGAGACGTTCACGGCACCGCCTCGCCGGTCGGCGCGCCCCCCTCGCGGCGGCCCGTGACGCGCCGCTCCAGGCGGTCGAAGGCGAGGTAGATCACGGGCGTGGTGAAGAGCGTCAGCACCTGGCTGACGATGAGGCCGCCCGCGATGCAGATGCCGAGCGGCTGGCGCAGCTCCGAGCCGACGCCGGTGCCGAGGATGAGCGGGACCGCCGCGAAGAGGGCGGCAAGCGTCGTCATCAGGATCGGGCGGAAGCGCAGGAGGCAGGCCTCGAAGATCGCGTCCCGCGGGCTCATCCCCTCCTCGCGCTCGGCCTGGAGCGCGAAGTCGATCATCATGATCGCGTTCTTCTTCACGATCCCGATCAGGAGCACGATGCCGATGATCGCGATCACGTCGAGGGAGAGCCCGAACAGCATCAGCCCGAGGAGCGCCCCGATGCCCGCCGATGGCAGCGTCGAGAGGATCGTGATCGGGTGGATGAAGCTCTCGTAGAGGACGCCCAGCACGATGTAGACGGTGACGATGGCGGCGAGCACGAGGAACAGCTCGTTGCCGAGCGCCGCCTGGAAGGCGAAGACCGAGCCCTGCGGCACGATGCGGAAGCTCGGCGGCAGGTCGATCTCCCGCCGGACCCCCTCGATCGCCTCGACGGCCTGGCCCAGCGCCGCGCCGGGGGCGAGGTTGAACGAGACGGTGGTGGCGGGGAACTGCCCGAGATGGCTGATCAGGAGCGGCGCCCGCCGCTCGCTGACGCGGGCCACGGCCGAGAGCGGCACCTGGCCGCTCGTCGCCGTCGAGGAGGGCAGGTAGATCGTGTTGAGGCTCTCGAGCGTCTTGTGGAGGTCGGGATCCGCCTCCAGGATCACCCGGTACTGGTTCGACTGGGTGAAGATCGTCGAGATGATGCGCTGGCCGAAGGCGTCGTAGAGGGCGTTGTCGATCGTGGCCGGCGTGATGCCGTAGCGGCCGGCCGTGGCCCGGTCGATCGTGATGTAGGCCGCGAGCCCGCTGCCCTGGAGATCGCTCGCCACGTCCGACAGGAGCGGCGAGCGCTGCAGCGCGGAGACGAAGCGGGGCACCCAGGTCTCGAACTCGTCGAGGTTCGGGTTCTCCAGGATCACTTGGTACTGCGTCGCCGAGACCGCGGTGTCGATGGTGAGGTCCTGCACCGGCTGCATGTAGAGGCGGATGCCCGGCACCTCGCCGGAGATGCGCTTCAGCCGGTCGATGACGGCGCTGGCCGAGGCCGTGCGCGCGTCGCGCGGCTTCAGGTTGATGAGGAAGCGGCCCGAATTCAGGGTGACGTTCTGCCCGTCGACCCCGATGAACGAGGACAGGCTCGCCACCGCCGGGTCCTTCAGGATCAGGCCGGCCAGACGCTGCTGGCGCTCGGCCATCGCCGCGTAGGAGACCGTCTGGTCGGCCTGGGTGATGCCCTGGATCACGCCCGTGTCCTGCACGGGGAAGAAGCCCTTCGGGATCGCCACGAACAGGTAGCCGGTCAGCACCACCGTGCCGATCGTGACGAGGAGGGTGAGGCCCTGGTGGCGCAGCACCACCCGCAGCGCCCGCCCGTAGGCCGCGATGGTGCGGTCGATCGCGCCCCGGCCCATCCGTGACAGGACGCCCTCGCGGCGGGCCGCGTGCCCCTCCGGCGCGTGCTTGAGGAGGCGGGCGCAGAGCATCGGCACGAGGGTGAGGGAGACGACGCCCGAGATGATGATGGTGGCCGCGAGCGTGATCGCGAATTCGTGGAACAGGCGGCCCACCACGTCGCCCATGAACAGGAGCGGGATCAGCACGGCGATCAGCGAGACGGTGAGCGAGATGATGGTGAAGCCGATCTCGCGCGATCCCTTCAGCGCGGCTTCCAGGGGCGAGTCGCCGTCCTCGACGTGGCGGGCGATGTTCTCGATCACGACGATGGCGTCGTCCACGACGAAGCCCGTGGCGATGGTGAGCGCCATCAGCGACAGGTTGTCGAGGGAGAAGCCGTAGAGGTCCATGATCGCGAGCGCCCCGACGAGGGAGAGCGGCACGGACAGGCTGGGGATCAGCGTCGCCGACAGGCTTCGCAGGAACAGGAAGATCACCATCACCACGAGGGCGATGGCCAGCCCGAGCTCGAACTGCACGTCCTCGACGGAGGCGCGGATGGTGACCGTGCGGTCGGTCAGCGGCGTCACCGTGATGGCGGCGGGCAGCGTCGCCTGGAGCTGGGGCAGCAGCGCCTTGATCTTGTCGACCGTGGCGATGACGTTGGCGCCGGGCTGGCGCTGGATGTTGAGGATGACGGCGGGCGTCTCGTCCATCCAGGCGCCGAGCTTGGTGTTCTCCGGCCCGTCCACCACGTCGGCCACGTCCGAGAGGCGCACCGGCGCGCCGTTGCGGTAGGCGATGATCGCGTCCTTGTAGGTGTTCGGGTCGCGGATCTGATCGTTGGCGTTGATGGCGTAGGACTGGGTCGGGCCGTCGATCGTGCCCTTCGGCGTGTTGACGTTGAGGTTCGTGATCGTGGTGCGCAGGTCGTCGATGTTGAGGCCGTAGGCGGCGAGCGCCCGGGCATTGAAGCGCACCCGCACGGCCGGGCGCTGGCCGCCGCCCATGCTGACGAGGCCGACGCCCGCGACCTGGGAGATCTTCTGCGCGAGCCGCGTCTCGGCGAGGTCGCGCACCTGCGTCAGCGCCAGCGTCTTCGAGGTCAGCGCCAGCGTCAGGATCGGCGCGTCGGCGGGGTTCACCTTGGCGTAGATCGGAGGCGCGGGCAGGTCCGAGGGCAGCAGATTGCCGGCCGCGTTGATCGCCGCCTGCACCTGCTGCTCGGCGATGTCGAGGGGCAGGTCGAGGCTGAACTGCAGGGTGATGACCGAGGCGCCGGCCGCGCTCTGCGAGGTCATCTGGTTGAGGTTGGCGAGCTGCCCGAACTGGCGCTCAAGCGGCGCCGTCACGGACGAGGTCATCACCTCGGGGCTCGCGCCCGGATAGAAGGTCTGCACCTGGATCGTCGGGTAATCGACCGACGGCAGGGCCGAGACCGGCAGGTTGAGATACGACACGAGGCCGACGATCAGGATCGCCAGCATCAGGAGCGTCGTCGCGACCGGCCGCAGGATGAAGATGCGGGACGGGTTCATGGCTGCACGCCCGCCGGAGCGATGCATGCACCCTCATCGCATCCACGACAGGCCCCCTCTCCCGAACGGGAGAGGTGGGCGAGGCTCTCCGCAGGGTCGCTCACCCCGCTCACGGCGACGACCGCTGGCGGCGCTGGCGGCGGCCGGGCTCGGCCGGCGGCGCCTCGCCCGCGGCGGCGCCGTTCCCGGGGGCCTTGCCCTCCGCATTCGCCTCGCCGGCCGCAGGCCCGCCCGTGATGCGCACGCTGGCGCCGTCGCGCAGGCGGTCGGTGCCATCGACGACGACCCGGTCGCCGACGGCGAGCCCCTCGGTCACCACCGTGCGTGGCCCGTCGCTCTCGCCGATCTTGACCGGCCGCACCACCACCTTGTCGTTCCCCTCCATCAGGTAGACGTAGGTGCCGGGCGTGCCCCGCAGGATCGCGCCGGTGGGCACGATCGGTGCGTCGCGCACGGTGTCGACCGTGAGCTTGGCGTTGACGAACTGGTTCGGGAACAGGGCCTCGTCGTCGTTCTGGAACAGGGCGCGCAGCTTCACCGTGCCCGTCGTCGTGTCGATCTGGTTGTCGACCGTGTCGAGGGTGCCGGTGGCGATCTCGTGGGCGTCGCCCCGGTCGTAGGCCCGCACGGCCAGCTTCGCGCCCGAGCGCACCCGCCGCATCACCCGCGCCACGTCGTCCTCGGGCAGGGTGAAGACCACCGAGATCGGGTGCAGCTGCGTGACGACGACGATCGCCGTGTTGGCGGCCGTGATGTAGTTGCCCTGGTCCACCTGCCGCAGGCCGACCCGCCCGTCGACCGGCGAGGTGATGCGCGTGTAGGCGATGTTGAGCTTCTGCTGGTCGACGAGGGCTTGGTCGGCCGCGACCGTGCCCTCGTTCTGCTTCACGAGGGCGCCCTGCGTGTCCACGTTCTGCTTCGAGATCGAATCCTGCTGCGCCAGGCGCTGGAAGCGGGCGAGGTCGAGCTTCGAGTTCTGCAGGAGGGCCTGATCGCGGGCGAGCTGGCCCTGATACTGCGCCAGCAGCGCCTCGTAGGGGCGGGAATCGACCTGGGCGAGGAAATCGCCCTTCTTCACCATCTGGCCCTCGCGGTAGCCGATCTCGGTCAGGTAGCCGCTGATCTGCGAGCGCACGGTGACGGTGGCGAGCGGCGTCACGGTGCCGAGCCCCTGGAGCACCACGGGCATGTCGCCCTTCGTGACGGAGACGATGCCGACCGCCTGCGGCTGGTCGTGCCCGCGCCCGCCGCGGCCCGGGCCGCCCTTGCCCCGCCCCGCGCCGGGCTCGCCCGCGACGTCGGTCCGGGACTGGTCGTACCAGCGATGCGCGACCGCGCCCGCTCCGCCCAGGACGAGCAGCACCAGGAGCCAGCGGACGAGGCGGCTGCGGCGCCGGATGCGCGCGGGCGCTGCGGGATATTCGCGTGCCGTCTCCGTGCGGATGGGTGAGCTCTCGTTCATGCCCTGCGTGCTTGCTGCTGCGGTCTCCGGCCCCGTCCGCGGGCCGGCCTCGTCTCTGGCCTCTTCCCCGGCCGGGGTCGAGGGCGACGCCCCCTCGGTCTCGCGCTCTCCCGCTAGACGTCGTCGCGAACCATGAAGTGTACAGGATTTCGGCAGATGTTCCGGTGGGCCACGTCCCTATGTCGCACGGCCCCGGCGCGCGCGGCCGCACCCGGCCGGAATCCGTGCCCGGCCAATGTGCCACGAGTACGGCGCGCAGGTTTCCGGCGTATTGCTGGAAAGCCCTGCGCCCACAGGCGCTCCCGACCCGGGACGGGTCCTGCGCTCGGGTCAGGCGGTGCGGAGAGGGAGGTCGGCCGGGGCCGGGCGCGCATTCGGCGGCCCGCGAGGCGGAGGGGCGCCCGCGGAGCCGCACGAAGCGGACCGCCAAGGTCTTGGCGGCTCGATCCACGACCGGAGCGGTGCACCGCGTGTCCGAAACGAGGGGGCGGAGTTTCGTCCCCGCGATAACCGCTCCAGCCGTGTGCCCAAGAGGTACCTCACGGCTGATGATTGTCAATAATCGTCAGCTGCCAAAGGCTCCCGACCGGGGGATCCGCGGCCGGCGACGTGCCGTTGCGCACGTTTCGCCGCGGCTCGCGCCCATGCTAGAGCAGCCGCAACCGGGCGCCCGGAAGCCGATGCGCCCGACCTCCGACCGGGATGGCATGAACCCCGTCTTCGCCGATCTTCCGACCTCCGTCTTCGAGACGATGTCCCGTCTCGCCCGCGAGCACGGGGCGATCAATCTCGGGCAGGGGTTCCCCGACGATCCCGGCCCGGCCGACATCCGCGAGCGGGGGGCACGGGCCCTGGTCGACGGGTTCAACCAATATCCGCCGATGATGGGGCTGCCTGCCCTCCGCGAGGCCGTCGCGGCCCATTACGCCCGCCACCAGGGGCTCGACCTCGATCCCGCCACTGAGGTGATGGTGACCTCGGGCGCCACCGAGGCGCTGGCCGGCGCGCTGCTGGCGCTGATCGAGCCCGGCGACGAGGTGGTGCTGTTCGCCCCCCTCTACGACGCCTACCTCCCGCTCGTGCGCCGGGCCGGCGGCGTGCCCCGCATCGTGACGCTGCGCCCGCCCGCCTTCGGGCTCGACGCGGATGCGCTCGCCGCGGCCTTCGGCCCCCGGACCAAGGCCGTGCTCCTCAACAACCCGCTCAACCCGAGCGCCACGATGTTCTCCCGCGCGGATCTCGAGCTCCTCGCGGGCTTCTGCCGGCGCCACGACGCGGTCGCGATCTGCGACGAGGTCTGGGAGCACGTCGTCTTCGACGGGCGCGCGCACATCCCTCTCATCGGTCTTCCCGGCATGCGGGAGCGGACGGTGAAGATCGGCTCGGCGGGCAAGATCTTCAGCCTGACGGGCTGGAAGGTGGGCTTCGTGATGGCGGCCCCGCCGCTGATGCGGGTGCTCGCCAAGGCGCACCAGTACCTCACCTTCACGACGCCGCCGAACCTGCAGGAGGCGGTGGCCTACGGCCTCGCCAAGGACGAGGCCTACTTCACCGGCATGCGCCGGGACTTCGCCCGCTCGCGCGACCGCCTCGCGGACGGATTGGGGAGCCTCGGCCTCACCGTGCTCCCGAGCGCGGCGACCTACTTCCTCAACGTCGACGTGGCGCCCCTCGGAATCGCCGACGACGTGGCCTTCTGCGAGACCCTGGTGCGCCGGCACGGGGTCGCCTCCATTCCCGTGAGCGCCTTCTACGCGGAGGATCCCGTGCGCAACCTCGTGCGCCTGTGCTTCGCCAAGAGCGACGCGACGATCGACGCGGCCCTCGAGCGCCTGGGCCGGCTCGCCCGGAGGGCGGCGTGAGGGGGTCTGCCGGAGGTCCCGCGAGCGATCGCGCGGGCGCGCGCCTCGTGCATCTTGCCGTGCGCCTCGCCGTGCGTCTTGCCGTGCGTCTTGCCGTGCGTCTTGCCGCGGCCGGGGAGCGGGGCCACATCAGCCCCCATGAGCACCTCCGAGATGCCCAACTCCGAGCCCTTTCGCGCCTTCCCGCGGGACTCCGCGACGGCCTTCGGCCAGAGCCCCGGCGCCAGCCCGCCCTTCCGCTTCACGGACACGAGCCGGGAGGCGAGCCTCGCACGCCTGGAGAAGCTGGCCTACCTCCTCGATTCCGCCTTCCTGATCCCCGGCCTCAACCGGCGCGTCGGGCTCGAGGCCGTGATCGGGCTCGTGCCGGTGATCGGCGACATCGCGGGCGTGGCGCTCTCCTCCTACATCCTCTACGAGGCCAAGCGCCTCGGGGTGCCGCGCTGGGTGCTGGCCCGGATGGCGCTGAACGTCGCCTTCGACGGCGCGGTGGGCGTGGTGCCGCTGGCGGGCGACCTGTTCGACGCGGCCTTCAAGGCCAACCGCCGCAACGTGCGCCTGCTGCGCAAGCACCTGGAGCGCAGCGGCGCCGTGCGCCCGAACGAGATCGACGGAACGGCGACGCGCCTCGACTGATGCGGGCCGCATGGCCCCGGGAGATCGGCCGGTGAACGAGCTCGCCCCTCCCCCGACCGGCGCGGCCGTCGCGCCCCCCGTTCCCGGGGCTCAACCGATCGTCGCCATGCCGGTCGCGCGGCGCGGCCTCTCGCCCCTGAACCGGCGGCGGCTCGCCAATTTCCGGCGCAACCGCCTCGGCTTCTGGTCCTTCGCGATCTTCCTCGGATTGTTCGTCGCCAGCCTGTTCGCGGAGGTCATCGCCAACGACAAGCCGATCGTCGTCTCCTACAAGGGCGAGATCCTGTTTCCCGTCCTGATCGACTATCCGGACGAGAAATTCGGCGGCTTCCTCGCGCGGACCGACTACCGCTCGCAGGAGACCCGCAAGGAGATCGCCGAGAACGGCTGGGCGGTCTGGCCGCCGATCCCGTATTCCTACGACACGATCCTCACCGGCCTGCCGACCCCCTCCCCCTCGCCCCCCACCTGGATGCTCACGGACGAGCAGTGCCGGCCGGTGGCCGAGAAGACCGGCGGCACGGGCTGCCGGGACATCGAGTGGCACTGGCTCGGGACCGACAACACCACGCGCGACGTGCTGGCGCGGATCATCTACGGCTTCCGGATCTCGGTGCTGTTCGGGCTGATCCTCGCCCTGATCTCGTCGGTGATCGGCGTGGTGGCGGGCGCGGTGCAGGGCTATTTCGGCGGCTGGGTCGATCTCGCCTTCCAGCGCTTCATCGAGGTCTGGAGCGGCATCCCGACCCTCTACCTCATCATCATCATCTCGGCCTTCATCGCGCCGGGCTTCTTCGTGCTGCTCGGCATCCTGCTGCTGTTCTCCTGGGTGGCGCTCGTCGGCGTGGTCCGGGCCGAGTTCCTGCGCGCGCGCAATTTCGAGTATGTGCGGGCGGCCCGCGCGCTCGGCCTCTCGAACCTGCGCATCATGGCCGTGCACCTCCTGCCGAACGCCATGGTGGCGACGCTGACCTTCTTGCCGTTCATCCTGAACGGCTCGATCACGACGCTGACCTCGCTCGACTTCCTCGGCTTCGGCCTGCCGCCGGGCTCACCCTCCCTCGGGGAGCTGCTCGCCCAGGGCAAGGACAACATTCAGGCGCCCTGGCTCGGGCTCACGGGCTTTGCCGTGGTCGCGACGATGCTGAGCCTGCTGATCTTCGCCGGCGAGGCGGTGCGCGACGCCTTCGACCCGCGCAAGACCTTCTCGTGAGGGCGCTCTGACCGATCCCGGCCGTGCCGCGGGGCGAGCCGCGGCACGGGCAGGCGTCGCGGATCCTCAGCGGCCGCTGCCGCCGCCGCCGCCGGCGCTGTTCGAGGTGGGCTTGTTGTTCTCCTCCGCATTGCCGGAGGCGGCCGACGAGCTGTTCGGGTCGCGGCCCTGCGACAGGGCGGGCGTTGCCAGAACCGGCGCGGCGACGAGCAGGGCGAGCACGCCCGCTGCGATGGACTTCCTCATGGGCACTTCCTCGTGGCGCCCCGGCCCGCGCGAACGCGCAGGACCCGTTGCAGGGCGCGCCAACACAACCGATGATTTAATTCTTGGTTGCGTTCGCACCATCGGGGCGGCGCGACGGCGGGCGGCGTGCCATCAAGCGTGAAGGCGGCCTCGAAGGCATCCCTGTCCGTGTCGGCCCGAACCGTGCCCCGGGTGAGGGCCGCGCCGTCCTCCGCGACGACGGAGAAGCCGTCCCGGCCGTTCCCCTCGATCGTGTCGAGGAGCCTGTCGAGGCTCCCTCAGAACCGCATCGTCCCCTGCGCGATCCGCGCGAAGGCCGCGGCGTCGAGGGGGCGGTAGGCGCCCGCTTCCGCGATCAGGAGCGGGTCGGGGACCTGCGCCGGGTCGAACCCTTCGGCCGCGAGCACCGCCTTCTTCTGCTTGAAGGTCTCGGTCAGCCCGATCTCGGGGCACAGCCGCAGGACGAGAGGGCGGGCATAGGCAGGCAGCCGCTCCGCGAGCTCGGCGTGGAGGCGCGCCCCGTCGAAGCCCGGCTCGACGGTCAGCGCCGCCATGCCGGCGCGGCCCTCCGCCCCCGGCACCGCGACCCCGTAGACCATCGCCTCGCGCACGCCGGTGCAGGCGCACAGGGCCTCGGCCACCTCGGTGGTGGCGACGTTCTCGCCCTTCCAGCGGAAGGTGTCGCCGATCCGGTCGACGAAGTGGAAGAAGCCCTGCGCGTCCTGACGCATCAGGTCGCCCGTGCGCATCCAGGCGTCGCCCGGCTTCAGCACGTTGCGCAGCACCTTGCGCGCGCTCTCCGCGGCGCTCGTGTAGCCCTCGAACCGGTGCTCGGCCCTGCCCGAGAGGCGGCCGAGCAACTCCCCGGTCTCGCCGCGGGCGCAGGGCACGCAGAAGCCGTCCGCGTCGCGGACGGGCGCGCCGGCCTCGACATCGTGGCGCACGAGGAGGGCCGGCGAGCGGTGAGCCATGAAGCTCGGCACGCGGCCGACCGCCCCGACCCGGCCCTCGACGTTGTAGAGCGAGACCGTGCCCTCCGTCGCGGCGTAGAATTCCAGGATGCGGGGGATCGCGAAGCGGGTCTCGAACCGCTCCCAGACGTCGGGGCGCAGGCCGTTGCCGGCGCAGAGGCGCAAGGCATGCGCCCGCTCCAGCGGGTGCTCGGGGGCGAGCGTCAGGTAGCGGCAGAGCTCGCCGATATACTGGAACAGGGTGCAGCCCTCGCCGACCACGTCGTCCCAGAAGCGGCGGGCCGAGAACTTCTCCCGGATCACGACCGAGCCGCCGCCGAGGAGCACGCTGCCCGTCGCCACCACGCCGCCGACGCTGTGGTAGAGCGGCAGGCAATTGTAGGTCCGGTCCTCCGGCGTCGGCTCGATCAGCCCGGCGAACCAGTGCGTCCACATCATGATGCGGTGGTGGCTCACGCGGGCCGCCTTCGGCAGGCCGGTGGTGCCCGAGGTGTAGATGAGGAGCGCCTCGTCGGAGAGGCCGACCTCCGGACCCTCGCCCGCCCCGAGCGGCTCGCCCGAAGATTCGGCCGCCGCCTCGTCGACGCGCTGGAAGTCGGCGCCCGCCCCGTGCCACCACACGGCGGGACGCCGCGCGAGCTGCCCCTGGACGCCCGCGAGCAAGTCGGCGAGGCCGGCCTCCACGATCAGGCAGCGGGGCGCGGCGACGTCGATGCAATGGGCGAGGCCCGCGCCGCGCAGGTTCGTGTTGAGGAGCGCGACCCGCACGCCGACCCGGGTCAGCCCGAGCCAGAGGGCGAGGTAGTCCGGCCTGTTGCGCATCAGCAGGCCGACCGTGTCACCCTTGGCGAGGCCCTCGGCCAGCGCCCAGCGGGCGTAGCGGTTCTGGCGGGCGGCGAGTTCCGCGTGGCTGATCCGCTCGTCCTCGCCGATCAGGGCAGGCCGCTCGCCGTGCAAGGCGGCGAGGTCGTCGATGACCCGCGGGAAGGTGCGCTCGGGTCGGGCGTCGATGCGCGCCGTGCGCTCGAGGGCGCCGATCCAGCCGAAGGTGGAAGAGCGCTTCGCGGGGACGGGAGGGGAGGAGAGCATGGGAAGGCCGTGCGGGATCGTGTTCGGTGGCGGCAGGGAGCGTGCGGCCGGGAGCGCACGGCAGGGAGCTCACGGATCGCCTCTCGCGGACGGGAGAGGCCGGTTTCGCGGCACGCGCACCGGGTGAGGGGTGCGACCTGTCCGGAGAGGTCTCGTCCCTCACCCCCATCCTGTCCCGGACGAGAATGGGGGCGCGGGACGAGGATCGGGAGCGGTGAGGCCGCCTGACGGGATCGCGGATGATGCCGGGGCTGGCTCCGCCGCCCGCGAGACCCGCCGCGCCACCTCGCCGAGCCAGGCCCGGAACAGGCGGACGGCCTCGGCCTGCCACGCGGCCTGGAGGGGCGGGGCCGGATCGATGGCGGGATAGGCCTCGAAGCGGCTACCCCGGGCGGAGGCGAAGGCGGCGAGCCGCGCGGCCGGCTCCGGGGCGAAGTAGTGGGCGGGCAGGACCGGCGCGGCCGGCCGCTCGCCGGAGAGGAAGCGGCCGACATCCCGGCGATATTCCCGGGCGAGGCTGTCGCCGTCGTATTCGGGATGGCCCTGGAGGAAGACGAGGAGGCTCGCGCCCTCGCGCACGAACAGGTCGACCCCGACCTCCTCCGAGCGGCGCAGCACGGTGTAGCCGGCGCGCGCGAGATCCGGTTCGGGCAGGTCGTTCCAGCGGGAATGGGGTACGGGAACGACGCGGGCCGCGCCCGCGAGCAGCGGGTGGCGCGCGGCCGCCGCGCAGGCATAGAGGCCCGAATGCTTGGCGTTGAGCGGGCGCCGCTCGATGCCGTCGAGGTGCAGCACCGCGGCGTGGGCGGCGAGGCACGAGAACAGGGTCGAGACGGTGTTCGTCGCGGCCCAGTCCACGATCCCCGCGAAGGCCGGGTAGTAGGGCTCGTCCGAGAGGCGGGCGGCCCGCGGCTCGCAGCCCGTGACGACGAGGGCGTCGAGGCCCGCATGGGCGAGCGCCGTATGGGGCGCGTAGGCCGCGTCGAGATGGGCCAGAGCCTGCGGGCCGCGCTCCAGCCCGGCCAGCGAGAACAGGCGCAGATCGACCGGGACGCCCGCAGCCTCGATCAGCCGGCGGAACTGGCGCTCCGTCGCGACGAGGGCGGCGTCCGGCATGTTGTTGAGGAGGCCGACGCTCAGGCGCGGCGGGAGCGCGGCCGCCCGTACACCCGGGGGTTCGGGCGGCCGCGCGATCGGGTCGCCTCTCCCCTCACCCTGCGGCACCTCCAGCATGTCGGTCTCCCAAGGCGTGCGACGTCAGGCGGCGAGCGCGGCGGGCCGGGCGGCCGCCAGCGCCTGCTCCAGGTCGGCGACGATGTCGTCGCTGTGCTCGATGCCGACGCTGATCCGGATCATCTCGGGGAAGACCCCGGCGCTGCGCTGCTCGTCGGCCTTCATCTGCCGGTGCGTGGTGGAGGCCGGGTGGCAGGCGAGCGACTTCGCGTCGCCGATATTGACGAGGCGCTTCACCAGCTTCAGCGCGTCGTAGAAGGTCTTGCCCGCCTCGAAGCCGCCCTTCACCCCGAAGGTGAGGAGGGAGGAGCCCTGACCACCGAGATACTTGCGCGCCATGGCGTGGTGCGGGCTGTCGGGAAAGCCGGCGTAATTGACCCAGGCCACGTCCGGATGGGCCCGCAGGAATTCGGCGACCCGGCGACCGTTCTCCACGTGCCGCTCGACGCGCAGGGCCACCGTCTCGATGCCCTGGAGGAGGAGGAAGGCGCTCAGAGCCGGCAGCACCGCGCCGGTGGTGCGCTGGTAGACGCTGCGCGCGCGGGCGACGAAGGCGCCGGGGCCGAAATGCTCGGCGTAGACGAGCCCGTGATAGGAGGCGTCCGGCGTGCAGAACATCGGGAAGCGCGCGGCATGCGCCATCCAGTCGAAGCGCCCGGCCTCGACGATGATGCCGCCGAGCGTCGTGCCGTGGCCGCCCATGAACTTGGTGAGCGAGGCGATGACGATGTCGGCCCCGTGCTCGATCGGGCGCAGCAGGATCGGCGTCGCCACCGTGTTGTCGACGATGAGCGGCACGCCGTGGGCGTGGGCGACGCGGGCGAGCGCCTCGATGTCGCAGATGTTGCCGGCCGGGTTGCCGATCGACTCGCAATAGACCGCGCGCGTCTCGGCATCGATGAGGGCCTCGATGTCCTCCGCCCGGTCGCTCGCGGCGAAGCGCGTCGTGATGCCCTGGCGGGGCAGCACGTGGGCGAGCAGGGTGTGGGTGGTGCCGTAGAGCTGGGGCACCGAGACGATGTTGCCGCCATGGTCGGCCAGCGTCGCGATGGCGTAGTGGAGCGCGGCCTGGCCCGTGGCGACGGCGAGCGCGGCATGGCCGCCCTCGAGCGCGGCCACCCGCTGCTCCAGCACCGAGACGGTCGGATTCGCGATGCGGCTGTAGCGGAAGCCCTCCTCCTCCAGGTTGAAGAGGGCGGCGCCGTGATCCGCGCTGTCGAAGGCGTAGGCCACGCTCTGGTAGATCGGCACCGCGACCGCGTGCGTGGTCGGATCGTGCTCGAAGCCGGCGTGGACGGCGATCGTCTCGCTGCGCATGGAAGGTCCGTCGTGAGAGGCGCGGGGGGCGCGGCCTGCACCGCGAGAGGCGCAAGCCCTGCGCCAAGCCTTGCTGTTCCGCGACGGTACGATTGCTGAAGATCGATGGTTAAGCTTCCGCACTCCGGCGAATGCGGTAAATCATCCGCGAAGACCTGATCTCGCGCGCCGTCTGCTCTCGAAGTTTGGAGGACCCGTGTCGCCCGAGGGGAGCGCGTTGCCCGAGCCCTTCCCCATCGTCCGGATCCTCCGCGAGGATACCCTGTGCCGGCGCGGCACGAAACCGTCCCGTCATTGGATCAGGTCGCCGCCATCTTCAGTACAGCGCAGTTCTTCTCGGACCTACCACCGTCGACGCCAATTAATCATGTCTTCATCTCAGGTCTTGCCCGCAGCGATGACCTGCCGCTTATAGGGGGTTACGGCCTCGGCCCCTGTGCCGACGACCCGAGACAGGGAGCCCCCCGTGCCGACGATCCCGATGATCCCCTCCGTCACCACGGTGGAGCTCAAGCCCGCGCCGATCGAGCCGAGCTGGATCCGCGAGGGCCGGCCGGTGGCGCGCAACGCCACGCTCTCGCGAAGCGCCGACGGCATGGCGAGCACCCTGGTCTGGGACTGCACGGCCGGGACGTTCGACTGGTTCTACGACATCGACGAGACGATCTACTTCCTCGAAGGCTCGGCGACGATCAGCGACGGGCACGCCCCGCCGAAGACCTTCCGGGCGGGCGACGTGCTGTTCCTGCCCCGGGGCGCCGTCTGCCGCTGGCAGGTGGAGACTTACGTCCGCAAGGTCGCCTTCTGCCGGCGCGTGCAGCCGAGGAGCGTCACGCTCGCGATCCGCGTGCTGGGCCGCCTCAAGCGGATCCTCGGCCGCACGCCCGCACCGAAGACCTCCGGCTTCCTCGAAGCCGCCTGAGCCTTCCCCCGCGACCGTCCCGGAGGCGGCCCCATGACCCATGCCTCGCCCGATGCGACCTGGACCTTCTTCGAGGGCGCCTGGCACCCCGGCAACGTGCGGATGATGGGGCCGCGCACCCACGGCGCGTGGCTCGGATCGACGGTGTTCGACGGGGCCCGGGCCTTCGAGGGCGTGGCGCCGGACCTCGACCGCCACATCGCCCGGGTCAACCGCTCGGCCGTGGCGCTCGGCCTCAAGCCGAAGGTCGCCGAGGGGGAATGGCTGGAGCTGGTGCAGGAGGGCCTCAGGCGCTTCCCCCACGATGCCGAGCTCTACATCCGCCCGATGTACTGGGCGGAGGACGGGTTCGCAGGCGGCGTGCGCTTCGATCCCGACTCCACCAACTGGTGCCTCAGCCTCTACCACGCGCCGATGCCGCTGCCCTCGGGGGTCCGCGCGACGCTCTCGCCCTTCCGGCGGCCCTCGATCGAGACGGCACCGGTCGACGCCAAGGCCGGCTGCCTCTACCCGAACGGGACGCGGGCCCTGATCGAGGCGCACGGCCGGGGCTTCGGCAATTGCCTGATGCGGGACGGGCTCGGCAACGTCGCCGAGTTCGCCAATGCCAATGCCTTCCTCGCCCGGGACGGGGTGGTGTTCACGCCCGTGCCGAACGGGTCGTTCCTCGCCGGCATCACCCGGGCGCGGGTGATCGGCCTCCTGCGCGAGGCCGGCGTCACGGTCGTCGAGGCGACCCTGTCCTACGAGGATTTCCTCAAGGCGGACGAGGTGTTCACGGCCGGCAATTTCGCCAAGCTCGCCCCCATCACCGCCCTCGACGAGGCCCGTTTCGAGCCGGGCCCGATCTTTCGCAAGGCGCGCCAGCTCTACTGGGATTTCGCGCACGGGTGAGGCGGGCCCTCACCGCGCCCGCAGCGCCTGCTCCCGGATCGCCGTCAGCGTCGTGCCGGGCGCGATGGCGTCCTTGTCGATCTTCAGGTGGATGATCGAGGGCTGGCCCGAGGCGCGGGCGGCCTCCAGCGCGGCGGGGAAATCCCCGGTCGCCTGCACCGTGACGCCGAAGCCGCCGAAGGCGCGGGCATAGGCCGCGAAGTCGGGGTTGCGCAGGTCGGTGGCCGAGACCCGGCCCGGGAAGTCCCGCTCCTGGTGCATCCGGATGGTCCCGTAGCTGCCATTGTCGACGACGAGGCAGATCACGGGCAGGTTGTATTGGACGGCGGTCGCGAATTCCTGTGCGCTCATCAGAACGTCCCCGTCGCCGTTGATCGCGATCACGGTGCGGGCGGGGTGCAGGATCTGCATCGCGACCGCCGCCGGCAGGCCGTAACCCATTGATCCGGAAGTGGGAGCGATGTGCGTGCCGGGCTGCCGGAAGCGGTAGAACCGGTGAATCCAGGCCGCATAATTGCCCGCGCCGTTGCAGAGGATCGCGTCACTCGGCAGCGTGTCGCGCAGATGCACCATCACGGCACCGAGATTGACGCTACCGGGCTGGGGCGTCGGCACCTCGCTCCAGGCGAGATACTCGGCGTGGGCGGCCTGGGTCTCGCCGGCCCAGGGGGTGCGGGCGGGGGCTTCGAGCCGCGCCAGGGCAGCGGCCGTGCGGGTGGGCGAGGCGTTGACGGCCAGATGCGGCACGTAGACCCGGCCGATCTCCTCCGCCCCCGGATGGATGTGGACGAGGCGGGTCTGCGGCCCCGGGATGTCGAGGAGGGCGTAGCCCTGGCTCGGCACTTCGCCGAGGCGACCGCCGAGCACGATCAGGAGGTCGGCCGCCCGCACCCGTGCGGCGAGCTTCGGGTTCGCGGCGAGGCCGAGATCGCCGGCATAGGACGGGTGGAGCGGGTCGAACAGGGGCAGGCGCCGGTAGCTCGTGGCGACGGGCAGCCGGAACCGCTCCGCGAAGGTGCGGATGTCCGTGCAGGCCGCCTCCGTCCAGCGGCTGCCCCCGAGGAGGAGGAGGGGCCGCTCGGCCTGCGCGAGCAGTTCGGCGAGGCGCGCCATCTCGTCGGCCCCCGGCGCGGCCTCGACCGGCTGCCAGGCGGGGGCGAGCGGGCCGGGGCAGGGCTCCTTCAGCATGTCCTTCGGCAGGGCGAGCACGACCGGGCCCGGCCGGCCCGAGGTGGCGGCGTGGAAGGCGCGGGAGACGTATTCGGGCACGCGCGCGCCCTGGTCGATCTCGGCGGCCCATTTGGCGAGCGGCCCGAAGGCCGCGCGGTAATCGACCTCCTGCCACGCGTCGCGGTCGCGGTAGCCCCGCTCGATCTGGCCGACGAACAGGATCATCGGCGAGGAATCCTGCTGGGCGATGTGGATGCCGGCCGAGGCGTTGGTGGCGCCCGGCCCCCGCGTCACGAAGCAGATGCCGGGCCGGCCCGTCGCCTTGCCGTGCGCCTCCGCCATCATGGCGGCCGCCCCCTCCTGGCGGCAGACGGTGACGGCGATGTCGGCGTCGTAGAGCGCGTCGAGGACGGGCAGGAAGCTCTCGCCCGGCACCGTGAAGACGTGGCGCACGCCGTTCGCCTGAAGCTGCGCGACGAGGGCCTGGGCGGCGCTGCGGGCTTCGATCGTCATGGGGCTCCGGTCTCCGCCGCGCGGACGTCCCGCCGGGGGACGCCGGAATCCTAGTCCCGAAACGTTAGCGGGACGTCTCGCCCCCCTCGTCGCGCAGCGCCACGCCCTCGAACAGGTGGCGGCCGAGCGGGTCCATGCGGAAGCCGACGACGCTCCGGCGGAGCGCCATGTGCACGACGGTGTGGGCGAGCGGCACCCAGGGCGCCTCCCGCCGGAAGATCCCCTGCGCGTGCCGGTAGAGCGCCGTGCGGGCGGCGACATCGCCCGTGCGGCGGGCCGCCTGGATGGCGGAATCGTAGTCCGCCTCGCACCAGCGGGCGAGGTTGGCGCCGCCGGGCTCGGCCGCCTTGCAGCCGAGCAGCACGTTGAGGAAATTGTCCGGGTCGCCGTTGTCCCCGGTCCAGCCGTAGAGCATCGCCTGCGGCACGCCGCCGTAGAGGGCCGCCCGGTAGGCGCTCCAGGGCTCGGTGACGAGGCGGGCCCGCACCCCGACCCGGGCGAGGTCCGCCTGGATCATGTCGGCGACGCGCCGCCCGTCCGGATTGTAGGGCCGGCTGACCGGCGGGTACCAGAGATCCGTCTCGAACCCGTCCGCGTGGCCCGCCTCGGTCAGGAGTTGCAGCGCCTCGGCCCGGTCGAAGGGGATGTCGGCGAGCCCCGTGTCGGTGGCCCAGAGCCCCGGCGGCAGGGGTCCGCGGGCAACGATCCCTGCCGCGCCGTAGGCCGCCTCGACGATGGCGCGCCGGTCGATGGCGAGGTTCATCGCGCGCCGCACGCGCACGTCGTCGAAGGGCGGCTTGCGGGTGTTCAGCGCGAGGTAGGAGACGTTGAGCTCGGCCTTCGAGGCCAGCGTCAGGTTCGGGTCCGCCTCGATGGCGGGGAGGTCGGCGGGCGCGGGAAAGGCCATGACCTGGCACTCCCCCGCCCTCAGCTTGGCAAGGCGCACGGCCGGGTTCGGCGTGATCGAGAAGACGAGCCCGTCGACCGGCTCGAGGCCGGGCTCAGACCCCTCGGTCGATCTCCAATAGCCGGCAAACCCTTTGTAGCGCACCGTGATGTCGGGCCGGTAGCCGACGAAAGAAAACGGCCCGGTGCCGATCGGAAGCCGCTCCAGCTCGTCCGGAACGCCGTCGCGGGCGAGCGTCTCGGCGTATTCCGCGGAGTGGATCGCGGCGAAGGCCTGGGCGAGGTTGGGCAGGAAGGTCGCATCCGGCTCCTTCAGGCGGAAGCGGACCGTGCGGGCGTCGATCGCCTCCACGCCCTCCAGGAGGTCGGCGAGGCCGAGATCGCGGAAATAGGCGAAGCCGTCCTTGGCCTTGTGGAACGGGTGGTCCGGCTTCCACTGGCGCAGGACGCTGAACAGGACATCCTGCGCCTCCAGGGTCCGGCTCGGGGTGAAGCGGGCATTCGCGTGGAAGCGCACCCCGGTTCGCAGGGTGAAATCGTAGGTCCGCCCGTCCTCCGAGACGCGCCAGGATTCGGCGAGGCCGGGGCGGATCACGGTCGAGCCCGGCGTGAACTCGACGAGCGTGTTGAACATCTGCCAGACCACGTTCATCGCCGTCGTGGTGGTGACGGCGGCCGGATCGAGGGATTCCGGGTTTCCCTCCGAGCAGAAGACGAGGGTGCGGGCGGCGGCCGGGGGGCCCGCGAGGCAGGCCCCGAGCCCGAGGGCGGCCGAGAGGGAACGGGCGAGCCTCATCCGAGGGCCTTCGCGAGGGCGGGGCGCTCGCCCTCGGCCGGGGAGGCCGGGAACTCGATGCGGACGCGGGTGCCCTCCCCCGGCCGGCTCTCCAGGGTGATGCGGCCGCCGAGCTTGGCGGTGACGAGGTTGTGGACGATGTGCATGCCGAGCCCCGTGCTGCCGCGCGAGCGGGCGGTGGTGAAGAACGGATCGTAGATCCGGTCGAGATTCTCGGGCGGGATGCCGCGCCCGTCATCGGCGATCTCGAGGCGGATCGTGCCGGGCCGCAGCTCGGCGACCGTGACCGCGATGTGCCCCGGCCTCCCGGCCGCGAAGCCGTGCACGACCGCGTTGGTGACGCAGTTCGTCACCACCTGGGCGAGGGCGCCCGGATTGGTCTCGACGGTGAGCGGCGGGCAGGTGCGGGAGACGGCGTGGCCGCCCTGGCGCAGCAGGGGCATCAGGCTCGCGAGCAACTCGTCGAGCCACGCGTCGAGGGGGAAGCGGCGCTGCTCATCGCTGACGCGGTCGACGGCCACCTGCTTGAAGCCGTGCACGAGGTCGGCGGCGCGGGCGAGGTTGGTGCAGAGGAGGAGCGCCCCCTCCCGCACCCGCCCGACGTAGTGGGTGAGCCGCGAGCGGGAGAGCTGGCCCGCCGCCAGCGCCTCGTCGAAGACCCGCGTCTCGTCGCGCACGACCGTGGCGGTGGTGAGCGCGAGGCCGAGCGGCGTGTTGATCTCGTGGGCGACGCCCGCCACGAGCTGCCCGAGCGAGGCGAGCTTCTCGGCCTGGATCAGGTCGGACTGGGCCTGGCGCAGGTCGACGAGGGCGGCGTCCGCCTGGTCCTTGGCGCGGCGCAGGGCCTGCTCGCGCCGGGCGATCTCGGTGACGAAGACGTGGGTCGCCCGGGCGATGTCGCCGAGCTCGTCCCCGCGGGAGAGGCCGCTGACCTGGCCGCCGGCGGGATTGGCCGCGAGCGCGATCATGTCGCCCTGCAGCGCCCGCAGCGGCGTCGTGATGGAGCGGGCGACGGCGAGCGCGACGAGGGTGCCGATGAGGAGGCCCGCCGTCGCCCCGGCGAGCAGGATCCGGCGGATCGAGGCGCCGAAGCTCTCGGCATCGCCGATGAAGGCGTCGTTGAGGCTCTGGGCGCTGGCGCTCATGGCCGCGGCGAGGCGGTCCATCTCCGCGAGCATCTCGTTCTGCCGCTCCAGGCCGCCCACCGTGGTGGTCAGCCGCTTGCGCCAGCCCTCGACGGCGTCGACCATCTCGGCCTGGATCAGCGGCGAGATCGGCAGGGCCTCGGTCCGGGCCGAGAGCCGCTCGCCCTCCCCCAGCATGGCCCGGACCGCCGGCACGTCGCGCCGGCCGAGCGCGTCGGCCGTGCGCTGCCCGAGGCGGAGCGTAGTGACGGCGATGTTCTGGGTGGCCTGCTCGGTCTCGTTGGCCTCGACCGCGTAGGTGAGGAGCTGGGCCACCTCCTCGTGCAGGGTGCGCTGGCCGGAGGAATCGATCTTGAGCAGGCGCTCGGACCAGTCTACGAGGCCGCGGGCCGTCGACCGGTCGCGGGTGAGGCCCTCCGCGAGCGCGGCGAGCTCGTCCGCCTCGCGGCCGCGTCCTTGCGCCTGCAGCGCCTGCGCCAGGGTACGGGCCGCCTCGCGCAGGCGCTGCCCGGCGGGGGGGCCGATCGCCGCCCCGCCGGGCTCCGCGGCCTGGGCGGCCCCGGCCTCGACGGCGCCCGCCCGCACGCCGTTGATGCCCGCGATCACCTCCCGGGTGGCGCTGAGGCGGCGCACCTTCTCGGTGAGCGAGAGGACGAGGTCGGCGTTGGACGCCTGCTGGCGCAGCCGCGCCCGGTCCGCCAGCTCGACGAGGCGCCCGGCCCGGGTCGTCATCTCGCTGACGAGGGCGTCGTTCTCGCGGGTGACGCGCACGAAATCCCGCATCCGCACGACGTAGCGGGCGAGCGCCCCTTGCGCGGATTCGATGCGGGCGGTCTGGTCGGCGGTGCGGACATAGGCCTTGAGGCCGTCGAGGCCCGTTCCGGCCTCCGCCGTCAGGGCGAGGAAGCGCTCCGCATGGGCGGCGCGCTCGCTCGAGCGGGCGCCGACGTAGTCGTCGCGCACCATCCGGGCCAGCGCGAGGACGCGGTCGACCTGGCCGGCGAGCACGGCGCCGCCGCGGGCGCGCTCCTCCTGCGCGAGGAGGAGCCAGCCGGCCGCGGCGATCGCGGCGGCGATCAGGATCGGGACGCCACCGACGAGAAGTATCTTCCGCCCGACCCGCATCGATACGCCTGTCAAACCCCCTTCCCGCGCGCTGAGCGCCCTTCCCGCGGGGTGAGCGCCGCGGGAGAACCCGCACGGGGGCTCACCGCGCGGGACGCACCGGCTCTCGCGCGGGGGAGACCCGTCGGACGGACGCGCGCCAGTGTAGATCCTTCATCCGGGCGGGCAAGCTGACCCGGGGAGCGCGCGGGGCGGGAGGCGTCCGGGTCAGGGCGTGACGAGGGCTTTCGCGCAGCGGCCCCCGTCGCGGCGGGGGCGCCCGCCGCGGGCGGGCCTCGGGGCCGGATCGGGCGCGGCCGTGCCGAAGCGCGCGGCCAGCGTCGGGGCGGCGGCCGGGTGCCCCTCGGCCCCGTGCAGAACCTCCCTCAGGCGCGCGGCGGCCTCGGGATCGGCGTCGAGCAGGCTCTTCTCGAAATGGGACATGGTCTCTGTCCGGATCCTGGGCGGATCGACGGGGATGGTGCAGGATTCGCGTTGCGGACGGCCTCAGGACATCCGTCAAATTGTCCGGATCTCCGTCCTTTCGCGGACAATCCCGCGTCTCAGGGCCGTGGCCCGCCGCGCGGCTGCGGCGGGGCTCCCGCGAAGGAGATGACGCGGACGATCCGGCCGGCGCCGGCCGGGCAGGCCGAGACCGCGTAGGGCCACGCGGCCTCCCGGCACAGGGGCGCTCCGGCCGGGGCGGGC
>NZ_SMNT01000050.1 GCF_004348265.1 Methylobacterium segetis | reverse complement strand
GCCGCCGGACGGGAGCCCCACCCCGGTCTCGTCGATCCGGACGGGACCGTTTGCGAAGCTCAGCGCTCGTGCCGCCGCGCGCGCCTCAGACCTGCCGGGCGCCGGCAGGGTTCAGCGGCTGAAATCCGAGAAGCCGCCGCTGACGGCCCCGACCCGCTGGAGCGCGGCCCGCGCTTCGGGGGCGATCAGGGCGTCCCGCTCCGCCGCGTAGGCGTAGCCCGGGGCCTCGCCGGGAAAGCCCGCCGCCGTCGCGGGATGCGTGTAGAGCTCGGTAAGTCCGTCCGGCAGGTGGGCGAGCAGCCCCGCCACGCGGCGAGGCGTCATCGCGCCGGACCACGCGAGGCCGAGGGTCCGGTCCGGGATCAGAAGGCCCGCCGCCCTGGCGCGCACGGAGAGGAGCGCCGCCCAGGGCGCGATGTCGAGGGCGGGCCGCGGGCGAGACCCGGGCTCGGCCTGGCGCAGGATCTCGCGAGGCTCCCGCGGGACGCGAAGCGCCCGCATGCCGTAATCGCGCCCGATCCCGAGCACCGCCCCGGCGATCAGCGGATGGACGTGGAAATGCTTGTGGGCGTTGACGTGGTCGAGCGGGAGCCCGGTGGCCCGGTAGGCCTCGAACTGGGCGCGGATCTCGGCGCCGAGCTGGCGGCGGGCGGGCGCCCGCACGGCGAGGTCGAGGCCCAGACGCTCCATGTCGCGCCGCATCAGCCCGTCGGGGCCGGTGAGGTCGGGCAGGTCCCCCGGGGGAAGCGTCGGCCACGCCTCGACGAGGACGAGGTGCAATCCCACGCGCAGGGAGGGCAGGCGGCGCGCGCGCGCCACCGCGTCAGCGGCTCCCGGAGCGGAGACCATCAGGCTCGCCGCCGTGAGGATGCCCTCGCGGTGGGCCTGCTCGACGGCCTCGTTGACCTCGACGCTCAGGCCGAAATCATCGGCCGTGACCACCAGCCGCTTCACGGCCACTCCCCTCGTCCCCGCAACGGAAACGGCCGGGCTTCAGGCCCGGCCGCTCCTCGATCGATCCGTGCGCGTGCCGCTCAGGCGGCCTTGGCGCTCGACTGACGCTCCTTGAGGAAGTGCCAGAACTCGACACCCTCGCGCAGGCGCCGCTTCATCATGTCGGGCGAGCGGACCATCTCGCCGACGATCGAGGCGATCTTCGGGGCGCGGAAGTAGAACTTCTTGTAGAAATCCTCGACCGAGTTGAAGATCTCGGTATGCGACAGGTGCGGGTAGTGCAGCGGCGCGACCTGCACGCCGTTCTCGTCGACGAGCTCGGCGTTCTCCACGTCGAGCCAGCCGTTCTCGACCGCCTGCTTGTAGAGGAAGGTGCCGGGATACGGAGCCGCCAGCGAGACCTGGATCGTGTGCGGGTTGATCCGGGTGGCGAACTTGATCGTCTCCTGGATCGTCTCCTTCGACTCGCCCGGCAGGCCGAGGATGAAGGTGCCGTGGATGGCGATGCCGAGTTCGTGGCAATCCTTGGTGAACTTCTCGGCAACCTCGACGCGCATGCCCTTCTTGATGTTGTGCAGGATCTGCTGGTTGCCGGACTCGTAGCCAACGAGCAGGAGGCGCAGGCCGTTGTCGCGCAGCACCTTCAGGGTCTCGCGCGGAACGTTCGCCTTGGCGTTGCACGACCAGGTGACGCCGAGCTTGCCGAGCTCGCGGGCGATTTCCTCGGCGCGGGGCAGGTTGTCGGTGAAGGTGTCGTCGTCGAAGAAGAACTCCTTCGTCTGCGGGAACGCCTTCAGGCAGTACTTGATCTCCTCGATCACGTGACCGACCGAGCGGGTCCGATAGGTGTGGCCGCCCACCGTCTGCGGCCACAGGCAGAACGTGCAGCGGCTCTTGCAGCCGCGGCCGGAATAGAACGAGATGTAGGGGTGCTTCAGATAGCCGATGAAGTAGTTCTCCATCACGAGGTCGCGCTTGTAGACGCTCGTGACGAAGGGGAGTTGGTCCATGTCCGTCATGATCGGACGGTCTTCGTTGTGCACGATGACGCCCGAGCCGTTCCGGTAGGACAGGCCCTTGATCTGGGACATGTCGATCCCGTCGGCGACGTCCTTGATCGTGAAGTCGAACTCGTTGCGGGCCACGAAATCGACCGCGGGCGCCTGGGCGAGGCTGCCGGCGGCATCGACGGCGACCTTGGCGCCGATCAGGCCGGCCTTGAGGTTCGGGTTCTCGGCCTTCAGCGCCTCGATCGTCTTCACGTCCGACTTGAAGGACGGCACCGAGGTGTGGAGCACCACGAGGTCGAAATCCTTGGCCTGGCCGCGGATCTCATCGAGCTTGGTCTTGTGCGGCGGGGCGTCGATCAGCTTCGAGTTCTCGACGAGCGCCGCCGGCTGGGCGAGCCAGGTCGGGTACCAGAACGACTTGATCTCGCGCTTGGCCTGGTAGCGGGAGCCGGCGCCGCCGTCGAAGCCGTCGAAGGTCGGTGCCTGGAGGAAGAGCGTGCGCATGGGGTTCAAGGCCTCAGTGCAAAGCGAGACGAAATCAGACGAAGCGAAGATCAGACGGAGGTCGCTTCAGCATCGCGGCTGAGGCTCGCCTCCGGAATTAGCGTTCCGTCCGCAACGACGCGATAATCGTGACCTTTCCATGTCACCGCACCCGAGACGAAGCTCCAGGAGAAGTTCGCGAAGGAGAGCATGTCGCGAATCGGCAACAGCCAGTAGGCGTGCGGCTCCAGGCCGAAGGCGCGCTCCAGGCGGACGCAGAGCAGGATGCGGCAGGCCAGGGCCAGTGCCGCCACGACGAGGGCGTTGTGGCCGGCCCCCGGCAGCAGCGCGCCGATCAGGGCGAGCGGGAAGGCGTGCGTGACGACGGAGCCGGCATAGCCGGCCGGGTCGACGTTGCGGATCGTGCGGTTCCAGCGCAGCTCGTGCCGCCAGAGGCCGGACATCTCGGTGTCGACGCAGGTATGCCCGATCGTGAAGTTCGGGATCGCCACCTCGCCCACATGGGTGCGCAGGGCCTCGCCGATCGCGTAATCGTCGGCGAGATCGTCGCGGAACGCCTCGAAGCCGCCGATCGCGGCGAGCGAGGTGCGGCGGAAGGCGATGGTCGAGCCGAAGCAGGGCTTGGCGAGCTTGAGCGCGGTGCCCATGACCACGTTGGGCAGGAATTGCACGTCGATGGCGAGGCCCGACAGGTGGGCGTGGATGCCGCGATGGGCGGGCACGCCGTGGTAGAGGCAGGTCACGCCGCCGATGCCCGGCGCCGACAATTCGGCCACCACGCGCTCCAGGTAATCGGGCCGCACGACCATGTCGCTGTCGGCCAGCACGATCACGTCGTGGGCGATCGCCGCCGACATGTTGATGAGGTTCGAGACCTTGCGGTTCGAGCCGTGCTGGCGGGCGTCGATCACGAGGTCGAGGCGCAGGCCCGGATGCGTGCCTTGCAGGCGGCGCACCACGCCGATCGCCGGGTCGGCCGCGTTCTGGACGCCGAAGACGATCTGGACCGGGCCGGAATAAGCCTGGCGGCAGAAGGTCTCGAGGTTCTCGTAGAGGTTCGGCTCCATCCCGCAGAGGGGCTTCAGCACGGTCACGGAGGGGCGCGGCCCACCCTCGGGGAGGCGGGCGGGGAGGCGCGCGGCGAAGCGGCCCGCGAGGAAGGCGGCGGTGAGGCCGTAGCCGCAACCGGCGAGCGCGAGGACGAGAAGGATCGGCGAGAGCCAGGTCAGGTCCATGGGGGCATCGCTCGGGCGGCAGGGATCGGGGGATTGGAGGCGCGCCGGCCGGCGCCACCTCAGAGGCGTGAGGTGTCGGCCTCTTTCAAGGCGCTGGTTTGGCGGCGAGCATCTTCTCGGTGCGCTCGCGCAGGAATTTCTGCAGGGCGTCTGCGCCGCCGGCCTTCAGCGGATCGGCGAAGCTCGTGCGCTGGGCGGCGACCTCGCTGACATTGCCGTTCAGAAGCACGTCCTGGATGCGGTTGCCCGCATTCACGACGAAGTCGACGTCGGAATCCTCGCCGGCGGCATTCGACACGCGCGTGCGCACCACCCGGTTGCCCGCGCGCGCCTCGCTCTTCGGCGTCACCTCGAACGTGCCGCCGGCCGCCTGCGACAGGCGGGTCGCGTAAGTCGCGATGAAGTGCTGGACGAACGCTTCCGTCAGCGAGGCCTGCTGGTCGGCCGGCAGGCTCTTCCATTTCGGGCCGACGGCGACGCGCGCCATGGCGGGAAAGTCGAAGCTCTCGCGCATCGGGCCCGAGATCGCCTCGGCGCGGGCCTTCACGTCGCGCGAGCCGTCCTTCAGCGCGCTCTCGTAGCTGGCATAGAGGGCCTGCACCGTCTTCACGGCCTCGTCGTCGGCCGCCTGCGCGGACCGGGACGGCGCGGCGATAGCGGCGAGGCAGAGGAGCGCGACCAGGACTTCGCGGATCAGGCGCACTTCTTCAGGTCTCCCCGCTCGGCCTCGCTCAGGGAGGGGCCGTAGGCGCCGCGCGGCGGGGCGTAGCTGTACAGCGGCCCCAGGGTCGCCGGCTGCAGGACGGGGCCGAGGCGACGCCCGAGCTCCGCCGCCCGATCCTCGCTCTCCTCGGTCTTGCCGCCCTCCATCACGTGCCACGCGACGAGGCCCGGCACGCCGACGAGAAGGTCGGCGAGGCGCTTGACGAGGGAGAGGGCCAGGGCCGCCTCGGCCGGGATGCCGAAGATGGCGCAGAGGGCGATGAGCCCGCCCTCCTGGGCGCCGAGGGCGCCGGGCACCGCGAAGGCCGCGCCGCGGACGGCCTGCGCGAGGCTCTCGATGACCACGGCCTCGGCGAAGCTCACCGGGTAGCCCATGAAGTGCAGGCAGACATAGACCTCGAGGGTGCCGATCAGCCAACCGATGAGGTGGATCGTGATGCCGGCGAGGATGCGGGCCGGCCGGCCGTAGAGGCGGCGCAGGTTGTCGTAGAGCACGTCGATGGCGCCGAGCGCCCGCCACTCGCGGCCCGAGGCGAAACGGCTGACGAGCGCCTGGATCACCCGGTGACCGGAGCGGCGCTGGATCAGGTAGAAGGCGCCCACGGCGGGCGCCGCCACGGCGAGGCCCGCCGCCACGGTGCGGACCACCGGCCCGTCGCCGGCGAGCCAGATGAGGATCCCGAGGCCGGCCACCGTGAACAGGAGCTGGGTGAGCGCCTGGGTCATCAGGTCGACGAACATGCTGGCGCCGGCAAGCCCCCCGGTCAGGCCGCGCTTCGTCAGGAGCCGGGCGCCCACGAAGTCGCCGCCGACGGTGGCGACGGGCAGCAGCGTGTTGATGCCCTCGCGCACGAAGCGGAGGTTGATGCAGGCGGCCAGACCCGGCCGATCGGCCTTCGGGAAGATGGCGAACCAGCCGAGGCCGGCCCAGGCGACGGCAACGCCGCGCGCGACGACGACGAACAGGGCACCCCAGCCGGCGCTCACCACCGCGGCCGCCACATCCTCCAGACCCGAGGACAGGAACAGTCCGACGACCGTGCAGAGTCCAGCGATGAGGGCCAAGGTCGTCAGGCGCTTCATGATCCTCTTTCGGGTTCGTCGAAGGCTGAAATGCTGAAATCCCGCCGTGATTCCGACGGAAAAAAATCGCCGGAAGCGAGGAGCATCTGGGCAAGTTGCAGCTTTGGTCAGCGTTGTCTATCACCCCAGAGACACACCGCGGTCCAAAGCGGCACAGGGGCAAAAGCCCCTCCCAGAAGAGCTGCCGGAACGCCGAAGGGGACTGACCGAATGGATCGCGAATCACACATCACGGCCGGCGAGGCCGTGCGCGAGGACGCTCATGCCGGCGCCTTCGCCGGGCAGCACCAGGGTGGCCCGGGCGCGCCCTCGCCCCAGTCGCCGGTGATGGCCTGGAACGAGTGGGACCCGCTGGAGGAGGTCATCGTCGGCTCGCTCGACGGCGCCACGATCCCCACCCACCACCTCACGGTCATCTTCAACCTGCCGCGGGCCGCGCAGCCCTTCTACCGCTTCGCGAGCGGCTGGAAGTACCCGAAATTCATGAAGAAGCTCGCTCAGGCCGAGCTCGACAACTTCATCGGCATCCTGGCCGGAGAGGGCGTGAAGGTGCGCCGCCCGGACGCGGTCGACTTCTCCCGCAAGTTCAAGGCCCCGCGCTGGTCCTCGCGCGGCTTCTGCGTGGCCTGCCCGCGCGACCCCTACCTCGTCATCGGCGACGAGATCATCGAGAGCCCGATGTGCTGGCGCTCGCGCTACTTCGAGGGCGACGCCTACCGCTCGCTCTTCAAGGAGTATTTCCGGGCCGGCGCCCGCTGGACCTCGGCTCCGCGGCCCCAGCTCACGGACGATCTCTACAATTACGATTACCGGGTGCCGAACCTGAAGGCCGGCGAGCCGATGCAGTTCACGGTCAACGAGTTCGAGCCGGTCTTCGACGCCGCCGACTTCGTGCGCTGCGGGCGTGACCTTTTCGTCACGCGCTCCAACGTCACGAACCTGATGGGCATCGAGTGGCTGCGCCGCCATCTCGGGCCGGGCTTCCGCATTCACGAGATCGAGAGCCGCTGCCCGCAGCCGATGCACATCGATTCGTCCTTCATGCCGCTCGCGCCCGGCAAGGTGCTGGTGAACCCGGACTACGTCGATGTCGAGCGCCTGCCGGCCGTGCTGAAGAAGTGGGACGTGCTGATCGCTCCCCGCCCCGACCCCGTCGCGGGCTTCATGAGCAAGATCTCGATGTGCTCGCCCTGGACCTCGATCAACGTGCTGGCGATCGACGAGAAGAAGATCGTCGTCGACGCGAGCCAGCCGACCCTGATCAAGGCCCTGAAGGATTGGGGCTTCGACCCGATCCCGGCGCCGTTCCTGTCCTACGGCCCGTTCGGCGGCTCCTTCCACTGCGCGACGCTGGACGTGCGCCGCCGCGGGACCCTGAAATCCTACTTCTGATCGCGGCCAAGCCGCGACGGGTCAGGGGCGCGCCGGCGACGGCGCGCCCTTTCCCGTTGTCGGGGCCTTCAGCGCCCGAGGCGGCTGCGCGCGGGCAGCGGCACCCGGCGATAGGCGGCGCGGGCGAGGAGGAGCGCCCCACCGAGTTGCAGGAAGCCGTTCTCGGCGAGGTCGTGGGGTGCCATCTGCCAGTGGAGGGCGAGGCGCGTCAGCGCGTTGAGGGCGATCAGGCCGAGGCAGAAGACGGTGGCGGCGGTGAGCGCGGCGACGAAATCGGGCATGGCTTGCGCGTCCCAACGATCGGGACCCCAAGCGTAGCAAGAGGTGCGCCAGGGCACATCTGTCCGAAGGTCGAAGCCTCTGGATCGTGATCAGGCCGCGGGCGGGCGCGTCTCGCGCATCGAGGGCCGCTCGGCGAAGGCGGCGTACCATGCGGCGAGCCCCGGACGGCCCTCGGCCCAGGCGAGATCCGGGAAGCGCAGGTCGAGATAGCCGAGCGCCGCGGCCGTCGCGATCGTGCCGATGTCGAGACGCTCCGCGAAGCTCTCCGCCCGCGCCTCGAACCAGTCGAGCGCGCTCGCGATCTTGGCCTGGTGCCCCGCGATCCAGGCGGCGGAGCGCTCCGATTCCGCGCGCGCGGTCAGCTCGTAGCGGATGAGCAGGGCCGCATCGAGGAGCCCGTCGGCGACCGATTGCTCGTTCAGGGCACGCCAGCGTTCGGGGCCGCGCGCCGGGAACAGGCGGTTGCCGGCGAGCGCGTCGAGATACTCGCAGATGACCCGGCTGTCGGCGACCGCCTCGCCCGCATCGTCGAGGAGCGTCGGCGCCTGCGCGAGCGGGTGATGGGCGAGCACGGTCCTGTCGCGCTCGACCGGGTGCACGGCACTCGGAACGAGCTCGATCCGCTCGGCGAGGCCGAGTTCGTGCGCGCAGATCAGGACCTTCCGCACGAAGGGCGAGAAGTGGGAGTGGAAGAGCTTCATGGGCGGCGTTCGGGGCTGGAGGGCGGGAGCGTCCGGCCCGGCCTCAGCGGCGGGCCGGCGTCGCCGCGTTCCGGGCGGCCGGCGCGGCGCCGCTCGCCGCCGGGGTCGGGGCGGGGGCGGGCGTGGCCCGCGGCGTCTCGACGGCGAGGCGCTTCACGGGCCAGCCGTCGGTCCAGCGCTCCATGTCGCTGAAACGGGCGTTGCTCTTGAGGCCGGAGGCGTCGCTGCCCGCGAAGGCCGCCGCCGCCGCGAGGTCGAACGTCTTCCAGAAGGCGAGGTAATCGAGCGCGTCGGTGCGGGCGTTGTTGATCTGGGCGACGAGCGTCTGCTGCTCGCCGGAGAGCGCCATGTCGGCCGACCACTTGAAGGGCGGCGGCTTCACGTCCTTCGGGTCGGGCGGCAGCTTGATCGCGCCGCCATCGTAGGCGGCCTCGACGCCGGCCGGAGCGGCGAGCGTGGCGGTGAGCGCCGGGAAGCCGTGATCGTCGGAGAGGGCCCGCACGAAGAGCTTGCGCTCCGGCGGCACCGCGCTCGCCTCGCGCAGGATCCGCCGCGCCGCCGCGTCCGCCGCGCGGGCATCCTTGTCGCCGATCACGGTGACGACCATCGTGCCGGCGGGGATCGCGGCCAGATCCTTCAGGGCGATGCCCCGCGCCTTCGGGTTGCTCGCGATGCCGCCGGGCATCACGGCGAAGACGAGCTTCGGCGCGGGCAGATCCTGCTCCTTCGCGTCGGCCGCGAGGTTCGCGGCGAGCGGCGCCCCGGCGAGGTGGCCGATGACGGCGACGCGCTTCGGGTCGGGCTTCGCGTCCGAATCGTTCGCGAGCTCGGCGAGCGCCGCCTTGAGGAGGCTCTCGGCGTTCCCGGTGGCGTCGGCCGGCCGGGTGCGGTTCACCTCCTGGAAGCGCGGAAACAGGACGAGATGGCCCTGCCGGGCCAAGTGGTCGATCCAGCCGCCGTAGCTCTGCGGGTTGGGAGCCCCCCAGGCGTGCAGGAACACCACGACGGAGCGGCCCTCCGCCGGCGCGGCGCCGGCGGCGTAGAAGGCGAAGGTGCCGGCGCCGGCCCGGCCGACGCCCCGCTTCACGACGTTCGCAGCCCGGTCCCCGGCGCCTCCGGGGCCCTGCGCCGGCTGGGGCGGCGGGGCCGCAGCCTGTGCAGCGCCCACGAGCAGGCCCGCCGCCACTCCCGCGGCCATCAGGCTGTGCCAAGCTGTCAGAGGCATGAGATGCTCGATCGAAGGGGACGCGCGGGCTGAGCCGGTGCGCCTCCATAGCAGATTTGCGCGGGCTGGCGATGCCGGCTGCGCCCCTCCGCCGCGCCCCTCCGCAGAGCCGTTCAGGCGCGCGCGGGCTCCCGTGCGCGCTTCTCGTCGAGGAGCAGGGCGAGTTGCGCGAGGCGGGCCGGCTGCGCGCCGGCGCAGACGTCGCGATAGAGATCGCGCATGTCCTCGCCGATCTTCGCGAGGAGCAGCGTGTCCGCGATCGACGGGGAGGCGCCGGGGCGGCGGTAATTGGCAGCGTGGTTGAGGGCGACGGGTTTCATGACAACTCGCGGCGCCGTTCGCGGCGCACCATCCGGGTTGCCGTCAACGGGAAGCGGACCTCAAGTTTCCATCCCGCGGGTGATTATTTTGCTGCCCTGCCCGATCACCGAGGGCCCGCCGTCCGGCCGTCCCGCCGCCTGCTCGACCCAGGCGAGGATGTCCTCGGCCCGCCAGGGCTTCGGGATGAAGGTTGCGGAGACCCGCAGGTCGCTCGGCTGATCGCCGGCATCGCCCGAGGTCAGCAGGACGCGCACCCGCGGCCAGGTCACGCCGATGATCCGGGCGAGCTCGAACCCTCCGATCGGACCCGGCGTCCGCACGTCGGAGAAGACGACGCTCACCTCTTCGGCCCGGTCGTTGAGGATGGACAGCGCCTTGTCGGCGGTCTCGGCCTCGATCACGGTGAACCCCGTCTCTTCCAACAGGGTTGCCGCGAGGAAACGCTCGTCGGGTTGGTCCTCCACGACGAGGATCACCGGCTTGCGTCCCGACGGCGTCACGTCATTCATGTCCGGGCCACTCTCTGGGGGCTGAACGGCGAGGCCGTCCTTTTGTTTCATCGCGCCTTCGCCGTAACTCACCCGCCCTCAGACAAAGCAAGTCCTGCACCGCACCCTCGCACAGAACGATTGCGCTGGGCGTGTCCGGAAGGGCACAGGTCGAGCCAAGATCAGGGCATCATTGGGACGGACGGGACCGCGGGACGGACCTCTGCAAACGCCACGCGCCCCACCCGGAGGCGAGGCGCGACGACGCCGGGAAATCGTTCGGCCGCGGCCGAACGCGATGGGTGGAGCGGTGCCGGGCGGGGCGCCCCGCCCTCAGGCCCTCGCCGAGGCCCGCGGCGCGCTACGGCGCGGCTGCCGCATCTCGCCGGCGCTCGCACGGTCGGCCGCAGGCCGGCGCGGGCGCACGATCTCGGCCAGGGCGACGAAGCCCTCGCCGACCGCCCCCTGCCCGGCCCGGATGCCGATGCCGACGGCGAAGGATGGCGCCAGCTGCGCATCCCGCCCGATGCCGAAGCGGTCGAGCGCCACCAGGAACGCCTCTCGGAACAGGCTCGGCGTGCACCAGCGCTTCTCGGCCATGTGCAGGGGCCAGGCCCAGAGGTTCTCCTCCCGGCGCTGAGCGAGGGCGTCGCGCTCGATGAAGTAGCCGGTGCGGTGCTCCAGCCCCTCGTCCGAGAGCGTCCAATCGTCGTTGCGGAAGAGGACGCCGCCGGTGGTGCCGCCGTTCCGAGCGTTCTCGATCATCGCCGTGCCTCCCCGCCGCCCCATCCCGGAGAGGACTGGAACAATAGAGGAACACTGGATCGAAACGGGACGGTGGTCAAGCGTTCCGTTCACCATGCGTTCGTGAAAGTGTGACGTGCCGCCGGAGGGCCGCCCGTTCCTAGCGCGCCGGCCGGAACAGCGGATGCTCGACCCGGTCGCCGGCCCGGATCCCGAGCTTGGCGGCGACGCCCGCGTTCAGCTCCAGCACCGAGAGGACCGGCTCGCCGGACGCGATCACGCGGGTCGAGAGCGGTTCGGTCTCGGCCTCGATCCGGACGATCGTGCCGTCGGCGCGGATGAAGACCATGTCGAGCGGCAGGTAGGTGTTCTTCATCCACATGTTCACGGGCAGCGAGCGCTCGAAGTCGAACAGCATGCCGTGCTTGGGCGCCATGCTGCGCCGGAACATCAGCCCGCGGGCGCGGGAGGCGTCGTCGCGCATCACCTCGACATCGAAGGCGTGCGCCCCGGTTCGGGTGACGATGGTCAGCGGCTCGGTTCGGGCAGCCTCCGCTGGGGCGGCCTGGGCCCGGGCCGGCGCGGCCGGCAGGGCGATGCAGGGGAGGAGCGCGAGACCGGCGCAGAGGATCGAGGGGAGGACGCGACGCAACGGGACCATCCGGATCAATGGGAGGATGGCAGGGCTCCGTCGATCAGGCGGACCTCGGCGGCCATGGCCCCCTTCGATCCGTCGCCGTAGCGCACGAGCACCGCCTCTCCCGGCTTCAACTCGGCGATTCCGTAGCGGCGCAGCGTCTCCATGTGAACGAAGATGTCCGGCGTCCCGTCGCCGCGGCTGAGGAAGCCGAAGCCGCGCAGGCGGTTGAACCACTTCACGACCGCCGTCTCGAGACCGCTCGTCGGCGTCACGGTCACGTGGGTGCGCGGCATCGCCAGTTCGGAGGGATGCGTCGCGGTGGATTGGTCGAGGGAGACGACGCGGAAGGCCTGCCAGCCCCGCGCGCGCTCGACCGCCTCGACCACGATCCGGGCGCCTTCGCTGGCCGCCTGGTGCCCGTCGCGGCGCAGGCAGGTGACGTGGAGCAGGATGTCGGCGCTGCCGTCGTCCGGCACGATGAAGCCGAAGCCCTTCGAGACGTCGAACCACTTGATGCGGCCGGCCACCTCGACGAGGTCGAGGGGCTGCTCCGCATCGCCGATCTGCGCGGCGCTGCCCAAGCCATCTGCCGAACGAAGGCCCCGGGGCCCCGACCCGAATTCGTCAGACATGATTAAGCAACCCACACCGAATCGCGACTTGCGGTTCACAAACGAGATTAACAAAGTCCCGACTCGGCGGAAGCCTGTTTGACCGGCAGTCCTGGCGCGCGCCTACGCAATTTCCCGCGAGACGGCAGCGGTGCCACAGGTCCGTTCCGGCCGGCGAAATCCCGGCGCGACTGCAAACCCGTGATCCGACTCGCAGATTGCGCCGGGCGAAGCTTGAGCGTGCCCGGGCGGCCACGCCGGCTTCACGTTTTCGAGAGGCGTTCCGCCGCAGCGATGACCGCAATCGAGCGTTGTGCAGATCGCGCAACCGCAACGGGAAGCACCCGCTTGGCGGACGAACCGGCCTTCCATCGAGGGGGACCGGGTTGTTATGAGCGGCGCATGCTCGCGTCCCGGCTCGATCCTGCGCCCCTGCCGCCGGCGGAGGTTTCCCCGGTGCCTCCGGCGCGCTTCGCCGTCGTCGATCTCGCCCGCGGCGCGGCCCTCGTCGCGATGGCCGCCTACCACACGGTCTGGGATCTCGGCTTCCTGCGCCTGACGCCGGACAATTACGCGCTGACCGCGCCGGGGCGGGTGGCGGCCCATGTCATCGCCGGCAGCTTCCTCGTCCTGGTCGGCCTCGGCCTCGTGCTGATGAACGGCGGCGGGATCCGCCCGCGGCCCTACCTGCTCCGGCTCCTGCGGATCGGCGGCGCGGCGCTGCTCATCACGCTCGCCACCGCGTTCGCCTTTCCCGACAGCTTCATCTTCTTCGGCGTGCTCCACTGCATCGCGGTGTCGAGCGTGCTGGCGCTGCCCTTCCTGCGCATTCCGCCCCTCCTCGTCGGGCTCGCCGCCCTCCTCGTCGCGGCGGCCCCTCACCTCGTGGCGAGCCCGCTCCTCGACGCGCCCGCCCTGCGCTTCCTCGGCCTCGGCGTCACCCTGCCCCGCACCAACGATTACGTGCCGCTGTTTCCCTGGTTCGGGGCCGTGCTCGCCGGATTGGCGGCCGGCCGCGTGCTCCTGCCGCGCCTCGCGGGGTCGCGCCTCGCATCCTGGCGGCCGGCCGGGATCGGACGCGCCCTCGCCTTCGCGGGCCGGCACAGCCTCGCGATCTATCTCCTCCACCAGCCGGTCCTGCTCGCCCTCCTGACCGGCCTCGTCACCCTGACCGGCCCCCATCCCCGCGCCGGGCTCGACCGCTTCCACGCGGATTACACGGGCAACTGCGTGCGCACGGGGGGCGAGGCGGGCGCCTGCGGGCGGGCCGCCCGCTGCACCGCGGAGGCGCTGCGCCGGGAGAACCTGTGGTCGGGCGACGGGCGCGCGTTCACGGCGGCCGAGACTGTGCGGGCGCAGGCCCTGTCCGAGGCCTGCTACGCCCAGGCCGAGGGTGCGGCGCCGCCCCCCTGAAACGCATCGAGGCCGGGTGCTGCCGCCCGGCCTCGACGATTGCGCCTCGCCTGCGGCGGGGCTCAGTCCTTGGCGCGCTCCACGTAGGAGCCGTCCGCCGTCATGATGACGACGCGGGTCCCGGCGGCGATGTGCGGCGGCACCGTGGTGCGCACGCCGTTCGAGAGGACGGCGGGCTTGTAGGAGGACGAGGCGGTCTGGCCCTTCAGCACCGGCTCCGTCTCAGCGACCTCGAGCGTCACGCGCTGGGGCAGCTCGATGGTGAGGGGCGTGTTGTTGTGGATCGAGAGCATCACGGCCATGCCCTCCTGCAGGTAGGGGGCGGCATCGCCGACCACATCCTCCGGCACGGCGATCTGCTCGTAATTCTCGGGGTTCATGAAGTGGAACCCCTCGCCGTCGTTGTAGAGGAAGGTGTGCTCGCGGTCCTCGACGAAGGCGCGCTCGACCTGCTCGGTGGTGCGGTAGCGCTCCGAGACCTTCACGCCGTCGGTGATGCGGCGCATGTCGAGCTGCGTCACCGGGGTGCCCTTGCCGGGATGGATGTTCTCGGCGAACAGGATCACGTAGAGCCTGCCGTCCTTCTCGACGACGTTCCCCTTGCGGAGCGTTGAGGCGATCACCTTCACGGGGTTCAGATCCTGACGTTGACAAAACGGGGTGGCGTCCCCATCGCGAGTTACCGCGGGGACGACTCGCTCCCGCCACTATCGCATCCGCGGCCCGGTTGCCAGTCGCCGCGGCCGCAAGGCCCCGCCCGTCCCATGCCGTCGCGCCCGCAGGGCCACGCCCGCGGGCCGCTCGGAGCGTTCCGCCCGTGACCCCGTCCTCATCACCCTGGTGGTCGCCGCAGGTCCATGCCGACCGGCGCCCCCTTCTCCTGCTGCGCAACCGCATCGCCGCCCGCATCCGGGCGCATTTCGCGGCGCTCGACTTCGTCGAGGTGGAGGCCGCCGCCCTCCAGGTCTCGCCGGGCAACGAGGCGCATCTCTCCGCCTTCGCCACGGAGGCGATCGGCCCGGACGGGGCGCGCCGCCCCCTCTACCTGCACACCTCGCCCGAATTCGCCTGCAAGAAGCTGCTGGCGGCGGGCGAGCCGCGCCTGTTCAGCCTCGCGCGGGTGTTCCGCAACCGGGAACGGGGCGCGCTGCACCATCCCGAATTCACGATGCTCGAATGGTACCGGGCGAACGAGCGCTACACGGTGCTGATGGCCGATTGCGCCGAACTCCTGGCGCTCGCCGCCGAGGCCGCGGGCGCGCGCCGCCTCCGCTTCCGCGGCCGGGAGGCCGACCCGCAGGCGGATTTCGAGCGGCTGACGCTCGCCGAGGCGTTCAGTCGGCATGCCGGGATCGACCTCCTCGCGACGATCGATGGCGCGGGCGCGACGGACCGGGATCGTCTCGCGGCGGGCGTCGCCGCCGCGGGCCTGCGGGTCGCGCCGGACGACACCTGGGCCGACCTGTTCAGCCGCGTCCTCGTGGCGCGGGTCGAGCCCCATCTGGGGCTCGGCCGGCCGACCATCCTGTGCGAGTACCCGGTGAGCGAGGCGGCGCTCGCCCGCCCCTGCCCGCGCGACCCGCGGGTGGCCGAGCGCTTCGAGCTCTACGCCTGCGGGGTCGAGCTCGCCAACGCCTTCGGCGAGCTGACCGACCCGGCCGAGCAGCGCCGCCGCTTCGAGGCCGAGATGGCCGAGAAGGCCCGGGTCTACGGCGAGACCTATCCGATCGACGAGGATTTCCTCGCCGCCCTCGCCGCCATGCCGGAGGCGAGCGGCATCGCGCTCGGCTTCGACCGGCTCGTGATGCTGGCGAGCGGCGCCCCGCGGATCGAGGACGTGATCTGGACCCCCGTCGCGGAGACCGCCCCGTGACGCGCCCGCTGAGGAGCCTTGCCGATCTCGCGGCCGCCGGCCTCGTCCGCGACGGGGACCTTCCGGCGCTCCAGGCGGTCGCGGCCCGCTACGCCGTCGCGGTCACCCCCGACATGGCCGAGCTGATCGATCCGGCCGATCCGGCCGACCCGGTGGGCCGCCAGTTCGTCCCGCGGGCCGAGGAGGCCGAGACGCGGCCCGAGGAGCGGGCCGACCCGATCGGCGACGGCGCCCACGCGCCGGTGCCCGGCCTCGTCCACCGCTATCCCGACCGCGTCCTCCTGAAGCCGCTCCACGTCTGCCCCGTCTATTGCCGCTTCTGCTTCCGCCGCGAGATGGTGGGGCCGGACGGGCTCGGCACCCTGAGCGAGGCGGAGCTCGCCGCCGCCTACGCCTACATCGCCGCGCAGCCGGGGATCTGGGAGGTGGTGCTGACGGGGGGCGACCCCTTCGCCCTCTCGCCGCGGCGGCTCGGCGCCATCGCGGAGGCGCTCGCCGCGATCCCGCATGTGCGGGTGCTGCGGATCCACACGCGCGTGCCCCTCGTGAGCCCGGACCTCGTGAGCGCGGCCCTCCTCGCGGCCCTGAAGCGCTTCGGGGGCGCGGTCTTCGTGGCGCTCCACGCCAACCATGCCCGCGAGTTCACCCCGGCCGGCCGCGCCGCGATCGCGCGCCTCGTCGATGCGGGCATCCCGATGGTGAGCCAGACGGTGCTGCTGCGGGGCGTCAACGACGAGGCGGCGACGCTGGAGCGGCTGATGCGCACCTTCGTCGAGAACCGCATCAAGCCCTATTACCTGCATCACGGCGACCTCGCCCCGGGCACCGCGCACCTGCGCACGGGGCTCGCCGAGGGTCAGGCCCTGGCGCGCGCCCTGCGGGGGCGGCTCTCCGGGCTCGCCCAGCCCCTCTACGTCCTCGACATCCCCGGCGGCCACGGCAAGGTCCCGGCCGGGAGCGCCTATCTGCGCGAGAGCGACGCGGGCTACCGCGTCACCGATCCGTCGGGCGAGGAGCACGCCTACCCGCCCCGCGAGGCGGAGTGAAGGTCTCGTCCGATGCCTGATCAAGAGCGGCGCCAGTAGAGCGCCCGGTACGTTTCGAGACCGAATCGTTCAAGATTTGTCTTTGCTATGGCTCCTCTTCGGAGGGGCGCGTAAAGCTGCGTCCTGCATCGCAGGATTCAGGTATCTGGCCGCCGATCATCTCGCCGCGGGCCCGTTGTCCGGTGTGAGTACCGCGAGAGACACCTCCGTCCACCCTGCTCCGGCCGTTCCTCGCCTGCGCGATCCACGGAGTCCGGTCATGCGCGACGACCTGATGCGCCGGTCCACGGCGGAATTCTTCGGCACCTTCTGGCTCACCTTCGGCGGCTGCGGCGCCGCCGTCCTGTCCGCCGCCTTTCCCGGCCTCGGCATCGGCTTCCTGGGGGTGGCCTTCGCCTTCGGCTTCACGGTGCTGACCATGGCCTACGCGGTCGGCCACATCTCCGGCGGCCATTTCAACCCTGCCGTGACCCTCGGCCTGTGGTCGGCCGGGCGCTGCGCCAACCACCACGTCATCCCCTACATCGTGGCGCAGGTCGTCGGCGCCATCGTCGCGGCGGCCGTGCTCTACGCCATCGCCTCCGGCAAGCCGGGGTGGATGCCGGAGGGCTTCGCCTCGAACGGCTACGGCGATCTCAGCCCCGGCAAGTACGGGCTGGTGGCCTGCGTCGCGACGGAGATGCTCGCGACGTTCTTCTTCCTGTTCATCATCATCGGCACCACCTCGAAGGGGGCGGCGGTGGGCTTCGCCGGCATCCCGATCGGCCTCACCCTGGTGCTGATCCACCTGATCTCGATCCCGGTGACGAACACCTCGGTCAACCCGGCGCGCAGCACCGGCCCGGCCCTCTTCGCGGGCGAGCCCTACGTGATGCAGCTCTGGCTGTTCTGGCTCGCGCCGATCGCGGGCGCGATCCTCGCCGGCATCGTGGCGCGCTGGCTCTACGAGCCGGCCGACATCGTCGACACGGTCGTGGTCGAGAAGCGGGCGGTGGCGTAAGGCTTCGCCGTCGCTGCGCGGGCCCCGGCCGGCGCTGCGCGGGCCCCGGCCGGGGCTTGCGCCCGCGCCGGATCCGGTCGATCTCCCCCGGCGCCGGCCCCTCGCGGCGCGGCGCTGACGGGAGAGGTTCGGCATGCGCAGGCTCTGGGGCCGGGCGAATTCGGTCAACGTGCAGAAGGTGCTCTGGGGCCTCGACGAGCTCGGGCTCCCCTACGAGCGGATCGAGGCCGGCGGCGCCCACGGAATCGTCGACGCCGCCGCCTACCGGGCCCTGAACCCGAACGGCCTCGTGCCGACCCTGCAGGAGGACGGCTTCGTCCTCTGGGAATCGAACGCGATCCTGCGCTACCTCGCCGAGGCCCATGGCGGCCCCCTCGCCCTCCCCCAGGATGCCCGCGCCCGGGCCCGGATCGCGCAGTGGCTCGACTGGCAGGCGACGAGCTTCACCCCCGCCATGCGCGACGCCTTCTGGCAGACCTACCGGGTCGCGGACGGCCAGCGCGACCACGAGGCGGTCGCGGCCTCCCTCGCCCGCACGGAGCGCCACGCCGAGACCCTCGACCGGCACCTCGCCAACCAGCCCTTCGTCGCAGGCGACCGTTTCAGCATCGCCGACATCGCCGTGGGCTGCGCCGCGCATCGCTGGCTGCACCTGCCCCTCGCGATCGCCGAGCGGCCGGCCCTGTCCCGGTGGTACGCGGAGATCGCTGCCCGTCCCGGCGCCGCGCAGGTGATCGCCGAGCCGATCAGCTGAGGCCGGGGCGGCTTGCCGGGGCCCGCCCGCGACCCACCTTGGGCGGAGGCCGAGCGGGCCGAGGCGGAGATTCCTGGGGAGATTCCTGGCATGCCGATCGACACGACCCTGCGGGACGCCCTCTCGGCCGTCACGACGGCGAGCCTCGCGCGGGTGCTGGCGCGCCGCGGCCTGGCCGCCTGCCTGCCGCGCGGCCTGCGCCGTCGCACGGGCGGGGCCCACGCAATCGGCAAGGCCGTCACCCTGCGGCTGATCCCGGCCCGCGACGCGCCCGGCCCCTCCCTGGCCGATGCCGTCGAGGCGGTGCCGGAAGGCGCCTTCGTCGTGATCGACGCGGGCGGTCCTGGCAACGCGCTTCCCTTCGGCGCGATCCTGGCCGAGCGGCTCCAGCGGCGCGGCGCGGCCGGCCTCGCGATCTTCGGCGCGCTCACGGCCCCGGGCGCCCTGCCGATCTGGGATGCCGGAGAGGCGCCCGCGCTCGCCGCGACCGGGCTGGTTCTCGCCGGCGCCAACGAGCCGATCGCCTGCGCCGGAGCCGCCTTCCATCCGGGCGACATCGTGGTCGGCGACGGGCACGGCGTGGTGGCGATCCCGGATTCCATTGCCGAGGCCGTCGCCTTCGAGGCCGTCGAGCAGCAGCGCCTCGACCTGTGGATCCAGCGCGCCGTCGAGAACGGGGGCAGCCTCGCGGGGCTGCTGCCGCCGGACGAGGCCGCGCTCGCCCGCTTCAAGGCCGAGACGGAAACCCGCTGAGGGCCCGACGACTCGACCCGCCACTCCCGCCCGAGGCCCGTCCGGACGATGTTCTTCCCGCTCTCGAAGGTGATCTTCTTCGTCCTGACGCCCTCGAACTTCCTGATCCTCGCCGGGCTCGCCGGGATCGTGCTCCTTGCCGCCACGCGTCGGCGCAGGTTGGGTTTGAGCCTGGCGGGTTTCGGGCTCGGCGGCCTCCTCGTGGCCGGGCTCTCGCCCCTGCCCTTCCTGGCGCTCGCGCCCCTCGAGGAGCGCTTCCCGGCCCTGCCCGAGGACGCCGCGCCGCCCACCGGCATCATCGTGCTCGGGGGCGGCGTCGATTCCGGCCTGTCCGAGGCGCGGCGCCAGATCGTCGTGAACGATGCCGGCGAGCGGCCGATCTACCTCGCCGACCTCGCCCGCCGCTTCCCGAGCGCGCGCCTCGTCTTCTCGGGCGGCAGCGGCAGCCTCAACCAGGGCCTGTCCGAGGCGGAGGTCGTCGGCCGCCTGGCGGACGTGATCGGCGCGCCGCGCTCGCGGCTGATCCTGGAGCACCGCTCCCGCAACACCCGCGAGAACGCGCTCTTCACGGCCGATCTCGTCAAGCCGAAGCCGGGCGAGCGCTGGCTCCTCGTCACCTCCGCCTGGCACATGCCGCGCTCGGTCGGGTGCTTCCGGCAGGCCGGCTTCGAAATCGTCGCCTTCCCGGTCGACTACCGGACGCGCGGCTTCGCGGACGCCGTCCGCTTCAACAGCTTCGCCTCGGACGGGCTTCTCCACCTCGACCTCGCGGCGAAGGAGTGGATCGGCCTTCTCGCCTACAGGCTCGCCGGCTACACGCCGGAGGCGTTCCCCGCACCCTCCTCCGCGTCCCGGCCGGACGCGCCCGGCCCGGCCGCCAGCCGGTAGATGCCGCGGAAATCGTCGGGGTCGGGCACCGGCCGCCCCTTGCGCAGGATCGCGACCTGCCCCGCCTTCATCAGCCGCACCGCGACGCGCCGCACGGGCTGCATCAGGGGGCTCCAGCCGTCCGGGTGCGGGCCGCCGAGCGCCCGCGCCACCTCGGAGGGGCAGATCGTCTTGCCGGCCCCCCGCTCGGCGACGAGCCGCAGCAGGGTCTCGGCGATGACCTCCTCGCTCGCACGCGGCGGGCGGGCCGTGTCCTGCGGATTCGTCATGGGCTGGGTTCCCGGACCGTCAACGGGTCCTCCGAGAGGAGTGCCGACCGGATCTCGGAGGCGAATTGGCGGCGCCACATCACGAGGACGACCGCGGTCGTCGTCAGCATGAGGATGATGGGGCTCACGAACCAGCCGAGATAGGCGAGGGCGAAGAAGAAGGCCCGCTGGCCCCGCGCGAAGTGGCTGCCGGCCGCGATGTTCATCGTGGCCGCCCGGCGCGCCGCGCGCAGCATCTCGGCCTGCGAGGCGCCGCTGCCCTTGGGCGGTACCGCGCCGATCAGGATCGCCCCGTAATTGAACAGCCTGTAGGCCCAGGCGAACTTGAAGAAGGCGTAGACGAACACGACCGCGAGCCCCGCCACCTTGATCTCCCAGGTGGTGCGCGTCGTGACCGTGCCGAAGGGCAGCGTCCCGAACAGCGTCAGGACCTCGTCGCCGGAGCGCGAGAGCGTGAGCACGCCGCCGAGCGCGATCAGCGAGGTCGAGGCGAAGAAGGCGGTTCCGTTCTGCAGCGAGGCGTTGATGGTGGTGTCCACCACGCGGTTCTCACGCACGATCATCTGCCGCGCCCAGGCCTCGCGCTGCGCGTTCATGATCTGGCTGAGGCTCACGAGCCGCCCCCGCATCCGCCCGACCGAGAGTCCGTAGCCGACCCAGGCGACGACGAAGACGATCAGGGCCGCGAGGTCGAGATGCGAGAAGGTGGCGTCGGTGGGAAGGTTGGTCATAGGGCCGGATGTCGGGCAGCGCGCCGCCGCTCGCTAGCCCGGCGGGGCCTCCCCTGTCGAGTGCGGGAGCCGTGCGCGGGGGCGGCTTCAGGCGCCGCGGATCTCGAAATCCGGAAACGTCCCGGATCCCGGCCGCTCCGTCACCTCGACGGAATCGACCCGCGCCCCGCGCGGCCCCGCCTCGCAGGCCTTCAGCATGGCGCCGACCGCCTCGGCCGGCCCCGAGAAGGTGGCGGCGACGGCCCCGTCGTCGCGGTTGCGCACATGGCCGGTCAGCCCGTGCAGCTGCGCCTGATGCTGCGTCCAGACGCGAAAGCCCACGCCCTGCACGCGGCCGCTGATCACGACGTCGACGGTTCTGGTCTCGCTCAAGAGCGGCTCCCGGGTTGCGCGGGGCGGAGGGGTCCCGGCTCCGGCGGCGGGTGGGGTATCACGCGGCGGGCGCGATGAGAACGCCGCCCGGGCGGGGTCCGCCCCTCAGGGCGCCGGGCCGCGCGCCCAGGCGCGCATCTCCTTCAGGTAGGCCGGCGGAAGCTGCGCCGCCTCGGCCGCGGCGAGGACGGCGTCGAGATAGCCGGGTCGCGGCACGCCCGGGGCGACGCTGCGGCCGAGATAGATCAGGGCGCGCTTGACCCCCGCCTGCGTCGTCACCGGCTGCGCCGCCTTGAGATAGAGCCCCGAGGCGACGCCCTCGTAGCGGTCGAGGGCCGGGATGTCGGCGAGGGCGAGGTCCCAGAGCACGCCCCAGACGGTGCGGGCGGGGTCCCGCACCACGGAGGCGTAGCCCTCTCGCATCACGATGAAGCGGTGCCGGTTGAGCCGCCCCTGCCCCACCAGCCGCGAGGCGGGGCAGCGCAGCGCCATCGCGGCGGCGTCCATGTTGGCGCCGTAGGCGAAGTAGAGCGGCAAGGGGCCGCTCTGCGCCTCAGGCGAATTCCAGGATCACGGCGTCGACCGCGAGGCTGTCGCCCTCCTTGGCGTGGATCTTGGAGACCGTGGCGTCGCGCTCGGCGCGCAGCACGTTCTCCATCTTCATCGCCTCGACGATGGCGAGCGGCTCCCCGGTCTTCACCTCCTGGCCGTCCTTGACCAGGATCTGCTTCACGAGGCCGGGCATCGGGCAGAGGACCTGCTTGCCCGAGCCCGCCTGCTCCTTGACCGGCATCAGCGCGGCGAGCTCCGCCTCGCGCTTGGTGAAGACGCGGGCCTCGGCCGCCGCGCCCGCGTGCTGGAGCGCGACGCCGTTGAGGAGGCCGCGCACCTGGATCGCGACCCGCTCGCCGCCGATCGTGCCCGACCAGACCGGCTCGCCCGGCCGCCACGTCGTCGCGACCGTGAGCGGCGTGCCGTCGGCCTCGGTCACGACGAGGTTGTCGCCGTCCGAATCGACCGTCACGGCATAGGATTCGCCGGCCAGGATCACGACGCGGTCGCGCTCGAAGCTGAGGAGGCCGGGATCGCGCATCTGGCCCGAGATGCCGCGCTTGCGCTGGTTGAGCTTGTGGTCGATCGCGGCGGCGGCCGCGGCCATGCGGCGGGCGATCTCGCCCCGCGGCTCGGGTGCGACGAACCCCTCGGGGAATTCCTCGGCGATGAAGCCCGTCGAGAGCCGGCCCTCGCGCCAGCGCGGATGCGCCATCAGGGCGGAGAGGAAGGGGATGTTGTGGCGGATGCCGTCGATCGCGAAGGCGTCGAGCGCCTCTCCCTGCGCCTCGATCGCCTCGGCGCGGGTCGGCGCCCAGGTCACGAGCTTGGCGATCATCGGATCGTAGTGGATCGCGATCTCGCCGCCCTCCTCGACGCCGGTGTCGTTGCGCACGATCGCCGTGCCCCGGCGCCCCTCCTCCGGCGGCTGGTAGGTGGTCAGCCGGCCGATCGAGGGCAGGAAGTTGCGGGTCGGATCCTCGGCGTAGACGCGGCTCTCCACCGCCCAGCCGTCGAGTTTCACGTCGCCCTGCGCGAGCGGCAGCCTCTCGCCGGCCGCGACGCGGATCATCAGCTCGACGAGGTCGAGCCCGGTGATCATCTCGGTGACCGGGTGCTCCACCTGCAGGCGGGTGTTCATCTCCAAGAAGTAGAAGGACTTGTCCTGGCCGGCCACGAACTCGACGGTGCCGGCCGAATCGTAGTTCACGGCCTTGGCGAGCGCGACCGCCTGCTCGCCCATCTTGCGGCGGGTCTCCTCGTCGAGGAGCGGGGACGGCGCCTCCTCGATCACCTTCTGGTTGCGGCGCTGGATCGAGCACTCGCGCTCGCCCAGGTAGATGACGTTGCCGTGCTTGTCGCCGATCACCTGGATCTCGATGTGGCGCGGATCGGTGATGAACTTCTCGACGAAGACCCGGTCGTCGCCGAAGGAGGAGGCCGCCTCGGACTTGGCGCGGGCGAAGCCCTCCGCCACCTCGGCCGCCGAGTGGGCGATGCGCATGCCCTTGCCGCCGCCACCGGCCGACGCCTTGATCATGACGGGGTAGCCGATCTCGTCGGCGATGGTCACGGCGTGCTCGGGGGAATCGATCACGCCGAGGAAGCCCGGCACGGTCGAGACCTTGGCGGCGGAGGCCGCCTTCTTGGACTCGATCTTGTCACCCATCGCGGCGATGGCGCCCGGGTTCGGGCCGATGAACACGATGCCGGCCTCGGCGAGCGCCTTCGGGAAGGCCTCGCGCTCGGAGAGGAAGCCGTAGCCCGGATGCACCGCCTGCGCGCCGGTCTTCTTGCAGGCGTCGATGATGCGGTCGATCAGGAGATAGGATTGGGCGGCCGGCGCCGGGCCGATATGGACGGCCTCGTCCGCCATCGCGACGTGCACCGCGTCCCGGTCGGCGTCCGAGTAGACCGCCACGGTCTTGATGCCCATCCGGCGCGCCGTCTTGATGATGCGGCAGGCGATCTCGCCGCGGTTCGCGATCAGGATTTTCTCGAACATCGAATACCGTATTCAATCCGGGGAAGTGCAACGGCGGGCATGCACCCAAGCTTTGCCCCGTTAAAGCACTTGCGCGCGTTTCGGAAGGCGACCTTCGTGGGAAGGCGCGGGATTCGCGCCGCGCGGTTCCCTCCGGGGCGTCGGGGGCCGGTTCAGGCGGCCCGCACGTCCCCGGCCGCGGCCGGCATGGTCCAGAGCGCGACCACCCGGTCCCGCCCGCGCGCCTTGGCCTCGTAGAGGGCTGCGTCCGTGCCTTGCAGGAGCGCCTCCGCGCCCGCGATCTCGCCGTCGGCGACGGCCAGCGCGACGCCGACGCTGACCGTGACGCAGCGTCCCTCGGGCAGGCCGGGATGGGGCAGCGCGAGGGCGGTGACCCCGGCCCGGATCCGCTCCGCGATGTCGGCGAGGGCGCGGGGCGCGGTGCCCGGCACCAGGGCGACGAATTCCTCGCCGCCGTAGCGCGCCGCGAGGGCGGTGCCCGGCACCGCGGCGCGGATCGCCTCGGCCACGGCGACGAGGCAGCGGTCGCCCGCCGCGTGGCCGGCGCTGTCGTTGAAGCGCTTGAAGTGGTCGACGTCGATCAGGATGGCGCCGACGCGGCCCGATCGGGCCGCCTGCTCGGCCCAGTCCCGGGCGAGGCGGGCCTGGAAGGCGCGGCGGTTCGGCAGCCCGGTCAGCCCGTCCGTGTCGGCGAGGATCGCGAGCCGGGCATTCGCGGCCGCGAGCGCCTCCGCCTGGATGCGGGTGCGCAGGCTCAGCACGTAGGCGTGCTCGAGCACGGTGTTCATCGCCTGCCGGGCCGGGACGAGGCAGCCGATCACGAAGGTGAAGAAGATCGTCTCGAGGATCGGCACCTTGGTCTCGACATCCGCATTCGTCAGGCCGAAGGCGAGGAACAGGCCGATCACGACGACCGTCCCGGCGATCGTCCAGCGCTGGTCGAGCGGGAACACGACGATGGCGGTCGAGGTCGCGAACAACCCCGCCATGAGGTAGCGCTCGTGCAGATCCCCGCCGCCCGCGTTGCCGAGGATCTCCGCCACCACCATCATGGCGCCCACGGTCAGCGGCAGCGTCAGCCCCTCGATCACGGGCGCCCGCGGCCGCGACCAGAGGAAGGCGAGCGCCGCGTAGACGACCGGGATGAAGACGCCCCGGAAGACGAGGGAGACCCCGAGAAGCGCCGGCTGCATCACGTAGTCGAGCAGGCAGGTCACGGCGCTGAAGACCGAGACCCAGAGCAGCCAGAAGCGGATCGTCCGGCTCCGGTGCGGCCAGCTCGCGGCCCGGTAGATGTCGCGCAGGCGGCCCCGCAGCCTGATGTCCCGCACGCGCCTGCAGAGGAGCGCGTCGATCTCGGCGAGGAGTTCGTCGCGGCCCGCCGCATCGAGCCCGTCGAGGATGGCGAAGCGCGACGAGCGTGGGCCGGGCGAGACCCGTTCCCGATCGTCCGCACTGAGGGAGAAGCCTCCGATCATCGTTCCTGCCCGATCTCAGGACAGTGAGTATCCGCGATACGCTAGGGGGATCCGTTACGATCGCCGCCGCGTCCGGGCCGCCCATGCGGGGATCCGCATCTGTTTTCGCTCAGCATCGCGCCCATGACGGGTCGTGGCCGGCATTTTTCGTTCAGGCCGGCGGCCATGCCGACGGCGCGTCGCAGGGATTGCTCAGGCCGCGCGCCGGTTCTCGGCCGGCGCGCTCTCCAGCGTGCACCGGTTGGCGGCGAGGGCGAAGGCGACCAGCGTCTCGTCGCTCGCCTGCGCCTCGCGCACGATCTCGACGGCGATGCGCGCGCCGGTCGTGGTCGGGCCGCGCCCGTTGCCGATCGAGGCCGCGAGCCAGCGCGCCGTCTCGGCGTTGACGTAGCCGGTCGGCCGCTCGCCCCAGACGGCGAAATCGACCAACGAGGCGACGAGGAAATCGGCGAAGGCGGGCACGGAGCCGCCGAGCGCCCGGTCGAGGGCGATCAGCAGGTCCGCCTCGTCGCGGGTCGTGAGGCCATCGGGCAGCAGCTCACCGCCCAGGATGCGAAGGTCGGCGGCCGTCATGCGGCCGGCGGCGGCGATACGGTTACAGAAATCCTGCAGCGAAGCGTTGATCATGTCTTGATGCTCCCCCGGCTTTTGCTTGCGCCGGTCTGTGTCCCTGTCTGAATTGGACTATGCGGAAGCGGTTCGACTTGGCGGTTAACGGGCGAGTCTGAACTGGCGTTCAGGTTAAAGCGTGCTCACGAAGCAGCGTTTCGAGTTTCTTGCCGGCCCGTCTTCGACATAGCCCGCCGCCCACGTTCCGTGGCACAGTCGCCCCGCGTCCCGCACCGACGCGTCGCGAGCGGACCGCCGGAGGGACCGCCGCCGGGAGGACCCGCGTGAGCACCCTGTACATGAGCCATCCGGCGGCCCTCGACCACGAGATCCCGCCGGGCCATCCCGAGCGGCCGGACCGGATCCGGGCCATCGAGCGGGCCCTGGAGGACGAGCGTTTCGCGGGGCTGGTGCGCGGCCTCGCCCCGCTGGCCGAGGCCGAGGTCGCGACCCTCGTCCACCCGGCGGCCTACGTGGAGGCGATCGTCGCGGCCTCGCCCGCGGAGGGCTACGTCCAGATCGATTCCGACACGCTGATGTCGCCCGGCACCCTGGAGGCGTGCCTGCGCGCCGTGGGCGGCGCCGTGCACGCGGTCGACGCGGTGATGGCGGGCGAGTGCGCCAACGCCTTCGTCGCCATGCGGCCCCCCGGCCACCACGCCGAGCGCGCCACCGCCATGGGCTTCTGCCTGTTCAACCACGCGGCGATCGCCGCGCGCCACGCCCAGCGGGCGCACGGGGCCGAGCGGGTCGCCCTCGTCGATTGGGACGTGCATCACGGCAACGGCAGCCAGGACATCTTCTGGGACGATGCCAGCGTGCTCTACGCCTCGACGCACCAGATGCCCCTGTTTCCCGGCAGCGGTGCCGCCTCGGAGCGGGGCGCGAGGGACACGATCGTGAACGTGCCGCTGCGCCCCAATGACGACGGCGCCGTCTTCCGCGAGGCGTTCGAGGCGGGCATCCTGCCCCGGCTGGAGGCGTTCCGGCCGGACATCGTGATCATCTCGGCGGGGTTCGACGCCCATCGCCTCGACCCGCTCGCGAACCTGCGCCTCGACGACGCCGATTTCGCCTGGGCGACGCGCAAGCTGATGGACCTCGCGGACCGGCACGCGGGCGGCCGGATCGTCTCGGTGCTGGAGGGCGGCTACAGCCTGGACGGTCTGGCGCGCTCGGCCGCCGCCCACGTGGACGCGCTGCTCGGGCGCTGACCGAGCCCTCAGAACATCCCGTTCGGGTTGGCGGAGTTCTCCGGCAGGGGCTGGAGCACGTCCCAGTGCTCGACGATCCGGCCCCTGTCGTCGAGCCGGAAGATGTCGATGCCCGCATAATCCTGGTCGCCCGGCCAATGCTGCAGGCAATGCAGCACGACCAGATCGCCCTCCGCGACCGCCCGCTTCACCTCGACCCGCTTGCCGGGCCATTCGCGCGCCATGCGCTCGAAATAGGCGATGAAGCCGTCCTTGCCGGTCGCCACATGCGGGTTGTGCTGGATGTATTCGTCGCCGGCATAGCGCTCGATCGCCTCGCGCGGCCGGCCATCGTTGAACATCAATGCGTAGAAGGCGATCACGGTCGCCTTGTTCTGCGCGGCGTCGGCCATGATGTCTCGCCTCGGACCACCCGGCGTCGGATCTGGATTCGCGGCCGGATCCTATCACGCGCCCCATCCGCCGAAGGCCCGATCAGGGCCGCTTCCGCAAGATCGCCCCGATCGTCGGACTCCGCTGCGCGATCAGCGCAGACGAGCGCCGTCGACGCTTGGCATGGAGCGCCGCCCGATGGAGGTGGGGCACCAGCGAACGCAGTCTCCGCGTCAGCCCCTGCCGCCTGTCGTCCTTGGCCAACCAGTCGAGGGCTGCTTGCGTCACGTTTCCCGACTCGTCGAGCCATGCCGGTTGTCCGGCGAGCCGGGATCGGCCGGCCTCCGGCTCCCTGCCCGTGTACAACGGCGTGAAGTCGCAGAAGTTGACGCTCAGCCCCGCACGCCGCGCCATCTGGCGGATCGCCGTCTCGGAGAACCACCAGAGATGGACGGGCGGGTTCTCCGTCTTCCAGCAGGCGTTCAGGGGCGCTGCCGACTTGTTGGGCGTCGTCATCAGAACCGGGCCGCCCGGCTTGAGCAATGCGGACGCCGCTTCGAGAAACGCGATCGGCTCCGTCACGTGTTCGATGACCTCCGTCAGGATCACCGCATCGTATCGGTCAGGATCGGCAGCGAGGGTGAACAGATCTCTGCGCGCGTAGAGATCCCCGAACAGCGCACGCGCTCGGGAGACCGCCTGATCGCTGATGTCGATGCCGGTCGCGTCGTAGCCTTCGCGAGCGAGGGCGAAGCTCAGGTAGCCCAATCCGCTGCCGATCTCGAGAACGGAGGCCGGCTTCGGGAGCTTGTCCAACTCCCTGCGGATGAACCAATAGGCTGGCTCCTGCTCGCTGAGCCAGTGCAGCGGTCGCGCCTGCTTCGCAATCTCCGATTGATACCAGGCATACCGGTTGTAGCCGGGAATGCGGGACACGTTGGCGTAGATGTGATCGTACAGGTCGTCGGGAACGCTCAGGGTGCCGGCATGCTGGAGATCGCAGTATTGGCAGGAGCGCAGCCGGTATGGAGGGCCGGTCTTGTAGGATCGGGCCTCCTGTTCGACGGCCTCCGTCGGCTCGTCGCAGATCGGGCAAGCCGGGATGCTCGTGGATCCGATCATGGATGCTGAACCCCCCGGATGTTCGCCAGGGCCGGAGCCGGGACCTCGCCGGCGTGGCCGTTCGATCCCGTTTCTAACCCTCCAGCGGCTCCTCGCCGAGCAACTCGATGCCGAAGCCCGACAGGCCGACATAGGCGCGCGACGACGCGGAGAGATTGCGGATCGAGACCACGCCGAGGTCGCGCAGGATCTGCGCCCCGAGCCCCACCTCGCGCCATTGGCGCACCCGCTGCGCCTCCGTCCCCTCCTCCGCGTAGCGGGAGAGCGGCACGCCGGCCGTGCCGTCGCGCAGGTAGACGAGGACGCCCCGTCCCTCGCGGGCGAAGCGGGCCATCACGCTCTCGATCAGCTTGCCGCCCTCGATCACGTCGGCGACCACGTTCGAGCGGTGGAGGCGCACCAGCACGTCGCGCCCGTCGCCGATGCGGCCGTGCACGAAGGCGAATTGCTGGATCGACTCGAAGGGCGTCGTGTAGGCGTAGCCCGTCATCTCGCCGAACTCGGTGCGGACGGGGAAGCTTCCCACCCGCTCCACCAGCTTGTCGCGGGACTGCCGGTAGGCGATCAGGTCCGCGACCGAGACCCGCCGGAGGTCGTGCCGGTCGGAGAACGCGTCGATCTGCGGCCCCTTCATCACGGTGCCGTCGTCGTTGGCGAGCTCGCAGATCACCCCGACCGGCGGCAGGCCGGCGAGCCGGCAGAGATCGACGGCCGCCTCCGTATGGCCCGAGCGCATCAGCACGCCGCCGTCCCGGGCGATGAGCGGGAAGACGTGGCCCGGCCGCACGAAATCCGAGGCGCCCATGTTGCCGTTGGCCAGCGCGCGGACCGTGTTGCAGCGCTGCTCGGCCGAGATGCCGGTGGTGAGCCCGTGCTTCACGTCCACCGTGACGGTGAAGGCGGTGCCGAGCGGCGCGTCGTTGGAGGCCACCATCGGGTCGAGGCGCAGGCGCCGCGCCTCCCCTTGCGTGATCGGCGCGCAGACGATGCCGCAGGTGTTGCGGATGATGAAGGCCATCTTCTCCGGCGTGCAGAGGGAGGCGGCGACGACGAGGTCGCCCTCGTTCTCGCGGTCGTCGTCGTCGGTGACGACGACGATCTCGCCGCGGCTGAACGCCTCGATGGCTTCGGTGACGCTGGTATGGGGCACGAACGGACTCTTCTTCGAAACGGGCGCTTCTAGCGGAACGCGCCACCCACCTGCCCCCGGTGGCGCAGATAGTGGTCGGCGAGCACGCAGGCCATCATGGCCTCGGCCACCGGCACGGCGCGGATGCCGACGCAGGGGTCGTGGCGGCCCTTGGTGACGAGGTCGACCTCGCGGTTGTCGCGGGTCACGGAGCGGCGCGGGGTCAGGATCGAGGAGGTCGGCTTCACGGCGAATCGGCAGACGATCGGCTGGCCCGACGAGATGCCGCCGAGGATCCCGCCCGCATGGTTGGCGAGGAAGGCCGGCCGCCCGTCGTTCGAGGCGCGCATCTCGTCGGCGTTCTCCTCGCCCCGGAGCGCGGCCGAGGCGAACCCGTCGCCGATCTCGACGCCCTTGACCGCGTTGATCGACATCATGGCGGCGGCGAGATCCGCGTCGAGCTTGCCGTAGACGGGCGCGCCGAGCCCCGCGGGCACGCCCTCGGCCACCACCTCGATCACGGCGCCGACCGAGGAGCCGTCCTTGCGGATGCCGTCGAGATAGGTCTCGTAGGCGGCCGCCGCCGTCGCGTCCGGGCAGAAGAACGGGTTGCGGGCCACCTCCTCCCAATCCCAGTTCGCCCGGTCGATCCCGTGCGGCCCCATCTGCACGAGGGCCGCGCGGATCGTCACGCCCGCGGGCAGCACCTTGCGGGCGACGGCGCCGGCCGCGACGCGCGCGGCCGTCTCGCGGGCCGAGGAGCGCCCGCCGCCGCGATAGTCGCGGATGCCGTACTTGGCGTCGTAGGTGTAGTCGGCGTGGCCCGGCCGGTAGCTGTCGCGGATCTCCGAGTAATCCTTCGAGCGCTGGTCGGTGTTCTCGATCACCAGGGCGATCGGCGTGCCCGTGGTGAGCTGGCGCCCGCCGGTGCGGTCGTCGGCGAACACGCCGGACAGGATCTTCACCTGGTCGGGCTCGCGCCGCTGCGTGGTGAAGCGCGACTGGCCGGGCTTGCGCCGGTCGAGCTCGGCCTGGATCTCCTCGGCCTCCAGCGGCAGGCCGGGCGGGCAGCCGTCGACCACGCAGCCGAGGGCGACCCCGTGGCTCTCGCCGAAGGTCGTGACGCGGAAGAGATGGCCGAATGTGTTGTGGGACATGGCTCGCCCGCTCTAGCGCGGGATCGCGCGGCCCACAAATCCGATCGGCCGCCGGGCCGCCCTGCTCCGGATGCGTATCGCCGCCCCGGGCGGACAGGTCCGCGCCGGCCGGCGAAACCGTCCCTCGACGGCGGGCGTAGGGATGGGGCAGGTCCCTCGCGGGGATTCGGGGCCGGAAGCGTGTCGGGGGAGCGTATCGGGATGGCTTTGCGGGATGTTCTGGCGGCCCTCCTCGTCGTGACCCTCCTCGGCCTCAATTTCGTGGCGATCAAGGTCGGGCTCGAGACCCTGCCCCCGCTGTTGCTCACGGGCCTCCGCTTCCTGCTCGCCGCCCTCCCGGGCGTGCTTCTCGTGCGGCCGCCGAAAGCGCCCGCGCGCATCGTCGTGGCCTTCGGCTTCTCCCTCGGCGTCGTGCAGTTCGGCCTGCTCTTCCTGGCGATCGCCCACGGCATGCCGGCGGGCCTCTCCTCCCTGATCATCCAGACCCAGGTCTTCTTCACGATCGGCCTCGCCTTCGCGGTGTTCGGCGAGCGGCCGACCGCGCTGCAGGTCGCCGGCGCCCTCGTCGGCGCCCTCGGCGTCGGGATCATCGGGGTGTGGAAGGCACAGCACGCGCTGCTCGGGCCGCTGCTGATGGTGCTCGGGGCGGCGCTCGCCTGGGCCTGCGCCAACATCATCGTGAAGTCGGCCGGCCGCATCGACATGCTGGCCCTGGTGATCTGGGGCAGCCTCGCGGCGACGCCGCCGCTTCTCCTGCTGTCGCTGGTGCTGGAGGGGCCGGACGCGATCGTGCAGGGGCTCGCCCGGGCGGATGCCCGCACGCTCGCGGCGGTCCTGTTCATCGCCTACCCGACCACGATCGTCGCCTTCGCCCTCTGGAACCGGCTGCTCGGCCGCTACCCCGCCGCGACGGTGACGCCCTTCGCCCTGCTGGTGCCGGTGGTCGGCATCTCCAGCACCAGCCTGCTCCTCGGCGAGCCGTTCGGCCCCGTCGAGGCGGCCGGCGCCGGCCTGATTCTCCTCGGGATCGCGATCAACGTTTGGGGTGCCCGAAAACGGTGACGCGATCATCCCGCGGGAGATCGCGCACATCGCGTCCCGGCACCGCCGCGAGGCCCCCGCGGGCCTTGAGCGCGCGGTAGGCGGCAAGCCCCGTCTCGAGGTCGCGCCGCAGCCGCCGCTCGTCGCCGAGCGCCCCGATCCCGTAGGTCAGGCCGAGAATGTGGGCCGCCTCGTAGCCGCCCGGCAGCTCGCCCCCGCCGCCGAGGCGGATCTCCCGGACCGGCAGCCGCCCGGCGAAATCGGCGAGCACCCCGCGCAGCCGCTCGCCCGAGGCGCGCAGAGCCGCCTGCGCCCCGGCGCCGTGCTCCCGCAGGGCCGCGACCGTGCCCTGGACAAGGGCGAGATGCACGGCCTCCGCAGCGGCCGGGACCAGGTAGACGAGGTAGTAGCCCCGGGTCGGGCTCGTGGTGACGGCCGGGTCGAGCACCGCGATCCAGGGCACGCTCGCCCAGTGCGCGCCGCGGCCCGCGCTGCCCTTGACGAGGAGCCCCGCATCCGCCCCGAGGATCCGTCTGACCTCGTCCGGGGCTCCCTTGCGGAGCACCGAGCCGAGGGGATGGTTCGCCGGCGGGTCGAGCCGCGCCTCCGGGTATTCCGCGATGATCCGCGCGAGCGCGTGGCCGAGGCTCATCGGCGCCGCGTCACGGCCGCGCTAGCACGCCCCCGCTGATCGCCTCGCGCACCCCGGTGGTCGACGGGAAGGTGATGGGCAGCCCCTTCAGCGAGCGCACGGCGAGATGCGCGAAGGCCTGCGCCTCGAGATAGGCCGAGGACCATCCGATCGCGTCGGCGGTCGTGATCTCGGCGCGCAGATGGTAGTGCAGCAGGCGCACCAGCTCGCCGTTGCGGGCGCCCCCGCCCGCCACGATCCAGCGGGTCGGCACCTCGGGCGCATGGTCGAGGGCACGGGCCACCGCGCGCGCCGTGAAGGCGGTGAGCGTGGCCGCGCCGTCCTCCGTCGAGAGCTGGCCGGCGAGCTTGTGCGAGAACCAGTTCCGGTCCAGCGATTTCGGGGGTCTGCGGACGAAGAACGGGTGCATCAGCAGCCACGCGAGCAGCGACTCGTCCGGGCGGCCGCGCGCGGCGGTGCGGCCGCCGTCGTCGAGGTTCTTGTTCTCGCGCTCCTGCATCCACTCGTCGATCAGCGCGTTGCCGGGGCCGGTATCGAAGGCGATCACGCCGCCCTTCGAGTCGATCAGGGTCGCGTTCGCCACGCCGCCGATATTGAGGATGCCGAACGGGCCGTCGAAGCCCGAAGCCTCGGCGAGGGCCTTGTGGAAGATCGGCACCAGGGGCGCCCCCTGCCCGCCCGCCTCGATGTCGGCCCGCCGCAGGTCCGAGACGACGGCGATGCCGAGCCGGCGCGCGAGCGCCTGCCCGTCGCCGATCTGGGTGCTGATGCGGTGGTCGGGCCGGTGGATCACGGTCTGCCCGTGGAAGCCGATCACGTCGATGTCGGCGGCCGAAAGCCCGTTCTCCGCGAGGAAGTGCTCCACCGCCTCGGCATGGGCCTGCGTCACGAAGGCTTCCGCCTCCGGCAGGCGGCCGGGCCGGTCCTCCGGCACGGTCACGCTCTCCGCGTCCTTGGTGGCCGCGCGCAGCAGCGCCTTCTCCTCCTCCGCGTAGCCGCGATAGCCGGTCGGCCCCAGCGGCTCCAGGAAGTTGTTGTGGCCCTTGACGACGTTGACCCGCTCGCCGTCGGTCTCGATGAGCGCGACGTCGACGCCGTCGAGGGAGGTGCCGCTCATCAGCCCGATCGCGCGCATCATTGCCATGCCGTCCCGCCCCCGTGCCTTTCGCCGGCCGCCCTGCTAAGAGCGCGGCCATCCGTGCCCAAACGCAGGAGCTAGCACGCGGGCCGCGATCCTGTCCCGCCTGCGACGCCCCGCGCCCGGCACCCATCGAGATCCGACCGCGCCATGACGACCGCCCCCGAGAGCTTCAGCCCGAAATCCGACTTCCTGCGGATCCTGACCGAGCGCGGCTACATCCACCAGGGCTCGGACCTCGCGGGGATCGACGCGGCGGCCCTGGAGGGGCGGCTCACGACCTATGTGGGCTACGATTGCACGGCGGCCTCGCTCCATGTCGGCCACCTGCTCTCGATCATGATGCTGCACTGGCTGCAGGCCACCGGCGGCAAGCCGATCGCGCTGATGGGCGGCGGCACGACCCGCGTCGGCGACCCGTCCGGGCGCGACGAGACGCGCAAGATCCTCACCCTGGATCAGATCGAGGAGAACAAGGAGGGCATCAAGAAGACCTTCGCGCGCTTCCTCACCTTCGGCGAGGACGGGAACGGCGCCCGGATGGTCGACAATGCCGAGTGGCTGACGAAGCTCAACTACATCGAGATGCTGCGCGACATCGGGCGCCACTTCTCGGTCAACCGCATGATGTCGATGGACAGCGTGCGGATGCGGCTGGAGCGCGACCAGGAACTCTCGTTCCTGGAGTTCAACTACATGATCCTCCAGTCCTACGACTTCGTGGAGCTGAACCGCCGCTACGGCTGCATCCTGCAGATGGGCGGCTCGGACCAGTGGGGCAACATCGTCAACGGCATCGATCTCGGCCGGCGGCTCGGCACGCCGCAGCTCTACGGGCTGACGTGCCCGCTGCTGACGACGGCGTCGGGCGCCAAGATGGGCAAGACCGCCGCGGGCGCGGTCTGGCTCGATGCCGTGATGCTCTCGCCCTACGATTACTGGCAGTTCTGGCGGAACACGGAGGATGCCGATGTCGTCCGCTTCCTGAAGCTCTTCACGCTCCTGCCGATGGACGAGATCGCGCGGCTCGGCGCCCTCGCCGGTGCCGAGATCAACGAGGCCAAGAAGGTGCTCGCCACCGAGGCGACCGCCCTCATGCACGGGCGCGAGGCCGCCGCCGCCGCCGCCGAGACCGCGCGGAAGACCTTCGTGGAGGGCAGCCTCGCGGCCGACCTCCCGACCGTCTCCGTCTCGCGCGATCTCCTCTCCGCCGGCCTCGGCGTGCTCACCGCCTTCGGGCCCGAGCATGCCAGGCTCGTCCCCTCGACGAGCGAGGCGCGGCGCCAGATCAAGAACGGCGGCCTGCGGGTGAACGACGTGGCTGTCACGGACGAGCGTGCCGTGCTGCGCGAGGGTGACCTCACGGGAGAGGGCGTGATCAAGCTCTCCTTCGGGCGCAAGAAGCACGTCCTGCTGCGGGTCGGCTGAGGCGCCTAGCGCTCGCTCGCCGCCGGGACGCCGTCCGCGAAGGCGTCCGGCCCGCCGCCGGCGCTGAAGAGCTTGCGCAGGAAGCCGGGTGCGACCGCCGAGAGCGGGTTCACGCTCACGTCGGGCGAGCCGAGCTTGCCCGCGACGCGGAAATTTACCGCGAACAGGCCCTCGTTGTGCCCGCCTGCGAGCAGGGGACCGAACAGGGGCACCTGCGCCACCACGTTGTTGAGCCCGTAGAGCGGCACGAAGGTGCCGTTGATGTCCGTGCGCTCGCGGCCCGTGTCGAGATAGCCGCTGAGCGTGAAGCCCATCGCGGCGTTGGAGATCGCCGCGTCCGCGAAATCCACGCGACTGCCCGTGCGCACGAAGTTCGCCCGCATGCGGTCGAAGCTGACGTCGCTCGCCTGACCCTGCACGACGCGCCGGCGCCCGCGGGAATCCGTGACCTCGCTGCTCGCCGGTCCCTGCGCCATGATGCTCGACAGGGCCGGCTCGTTGCGCAGGGCGAAGTTGCGGATGTTGACCGCGCCGGCCTGAGGCCCGTCGTTCATCGCGACGTTGAGGAGGAGGCGACCGCCATACATCCGGCGATAGACGTCGACGAAGCGCAGCGTCGCCCCGGCATCCGCCGAATCGACGTTGAGGACCGGCACTCCGCGCTCGCCGCGGGCGATGTTCGCCGTGAACGGCGCGGAGCGGAAGCGCCCCTGGAAGCTCGCCTGGCGAACCTCCCGCCCGCGCATCGACAGCTTGAGGCTTGCGGCCGTCAGCGCCTCGTCGTTGAAGCCGGTCAGGATGTTGAGGGAGAGATCCGCCTCGATCTCCTTCGCGCCCGCATCCTTCGCCGACTTGCCGTCCGGGCTCGACAGCGAGCGCAGGAAGGGCCGGGCATCCGCCACGGCACCCTTGACCCCGACCCGGTAGCCGGCGCCGCTGCGCTCGACGCTCACCCGCATCTCGTCGCCGGGTGAGAGCTTGAGGGTGGTGAATTCCGCCCGGTCGATGCCCCCGTCGGCCCCGAGAACGGCGCTGCCGCGGGCGCTCGCGGGCGCCGCGTCGAGCACGATGTCGCGCAAGTCTGTCGGGCTGCCGGGCCCGTTGTCGATCAGGTTGAAGGTGAGGCGCCCGGGCTTTCCGGCGGGCTTCACGAAGCCCGGCACGAGGCCGTCGATGCCGGCCCTCGCGAGGTCCGCCTCGACCCGCACGGCGCCCTTGCCCGATCCCGAGCGTCCGACGGGAACCACGGCCTTGACCGCGATCGGCCCGGAGAGCTGCGGCGCGCCCGGCAGGCCCTTGCGCACCCGCAAGGCCTCGTCGAGGGTGAGGCTCACCAGCGCCTCGCCGGATCCCCCGGCCTTCGGCTGGCGCAGATCCACCGAGATCGGCGATCCGCCGATCCGGCCGTCGCCCTTGAGCGAGAAGCCGCCCCGGTCGTAGCCCACCGCGAACTTGCCGCTCTCGAGTTTCTCCTTGCCGAACACCTTGTCCACCGAGAGATCGGTGAGGGTGCCCCCGAGCACCACGGGCAGGTCTGCGAGTTCCGGCAGGTGCTTCAGGTTCAGGGGGAAGTCGATGCGAAGATCCGCGTTGCCGCGCACGGTCGCCGGGTCGAGGTCGGCGTTGGCGAGGCTCTTGAACATCTTGGTCTGAAGCAGCGCCGCGAGCGCGTCCGCGCCCCCGCCCAGGTGGAAGCCGATCTGCGCCACGACCCTGTCGGGCGCGATCTCGGGGATGACGAAGCTGCCGTCGGTGATGGCGAGGCTGCGCCCCTCGGACACGCGAATGTCGGCGGTGACGCCGCGGATCGTGGTGGTGCGCCCGGTGATCACGCCGCTCACGCGGCCCTTCGTCAGCGGCGGTGCGTCCGCGGAGACGTTCAGCGTCGCATCGGAGACGCCGAAGGCGATCCGCACCGCGTTGTCCGGCATCGGGTCGCCTCGGGTGGCGGCCGCGAGCTCGGCGGCGGACATGTCGACGGCGATATCGACATTGTCGACCCGGCCGGCGCGCAGCTCGTCCGACAGGTAGTTCCGCGTCGGCGGAGCGATGTGCTCCGGCCAGAGGCGCAGCGCGGTGCGCACGTCGGCGTTCTGGGCTGTCACGTGGAGGGTGAGCCCGTCGTCGTCGCCAGACGTGCCGATCGTGCCGGTGATGCGCCCGCCGAACGTGTCGCCCGTCATGGCGAGATCGTCGATCGAGATGCCGCCGGCGCGGCCGGACAGGCGCCCCTCAAGGGTCGCGATCCGCACGGGCTTGTCGGCGGCGCTGGCGCCCCGCAGCACCGCGTCGCGCCCGGTCAGCGTCGCGGTCCAGGCTGTGTCGGCACCGGCCGGGCTCTCGGTCCAGGCGCCGGTGAGATGCACCGCGTTGCCGGCGCCGAGATAGTCGAGCGCGTCGAGCTTGAGGGCCCGGTTCGCCTCGTCCCAGCTCGCGCTGGCCTGAACGCTCTCGATCGTGACGGGGTTGAAGTCCTTCTCCTCGATCAGGAGGTTGCCGTCGCTCGTGCGCAGGGTCGCCGTCATGGCCTCGATGCGCCCGCCGTCGAGGGCGACATGAGCCTTGGCCGAGAGCTTGAGGTCGGTGGTGACGGGCAGCCGCGACTGGCCGGAGAGCAGCAGAAGGTCCGTCACGGGCAGATCGTCGAGGGTGATGATGCCGGTCCGCTTCGGGCCACCGGCCTCGCGCAGGTTGCCGCCGAAGCGCCACTCGCCGTGCGGCCCGTCGATGCGCAATTCGAAGATGCGGGCCTCCTGCGTGGCGTCGCGCCCGAACAGGCCGTTCACCCGTTCGAACACCGCCCGCTCGCGGGCGTCGTCGTCCACCAGCGTGAGACGGGCGTTCGTGATCCGGGCCCGGTCGAGGGCGCCGACCACGCCCGCCGAATCGAGCACCACCCCGAAGATCGAGGCCACCGCCGCCGAGAGCGGGGAGACCGTGCCGCGTGCGGGGTCCACGCTCGGCAGGGTGTGCGGCTTGGCCTCGCCGGGATGGGCGGGCTCGGAGGCGGCGAAGGCGATCGAGCCGTCCCGGTGCACGAGCGCGGTCATCTGCAGGTCGCGGAACTCGATCGAGCGCGGCTGCACCGCCAGACGCAGCAGGCTCCAGGTGTCGAGGCTGACGACGGCGAGGGGCGCCCGCACCACGAGTGCGCCCTGAGGATTGCGAATGTCGAGCCCGGCCACCCGCAGGGCGAGGGAGCGCTCGCTGTCGAGTTCGAGGGCCGAATCGCGCAGCGTGATCTTCCAGCCGGGGCCGATCCGGTCGGCGATCGCCGAGGCGACTTGCGTGGAGAGACCGTCGATCCGCAGCGGGCCGTAGGTGAGGCGCAGGAGGGCGACGCCGATGCCGAGCCCGAGGACGAAGACGAGGCAGAGCGCCGTCAGGAGGCAGATGCCCCCCCAGCCACGGGCCGGCGGCTTCGGCCGAACTCCCTGGGCGGTATCCTCAACCATTCGAACCTTGACCGCTGGATCGGCTTGCCCACTCGGCCTAGAGGATCGAGGGACATCCGTGTTTCATTGCCGCCGTTCGGGCGTCTCGCGGATGGCGCTCCGCACCCCACACTCATAATCGGCCGAAAGGAAGGCACGATGGCCCTCGAGACCGGCGATCCCGCCCCCGATTTCGATTTGCCCGGCGCGGGCGCGGAGACAATCCGTCTCGCCGACCTGAAGGGTCACAAGGTCGTGCTCTACTTCTACCCGAAGGACGACACGAGCGGCTGCACGCTCGAGGCACAGGGCTTCAACGGTCTCCTCGAGGCGTTCTCCGCCGCCGATGCGCGGGTGATCGGAGTCTCGCCCGATTCGGTGAAGAGCCACGACAAGTTCCGGACGAAGTACGGCCTCGCCTTTCCCCTCGCCTCGGACGAGGCGAAGACGATGCTCGAAGCCTACGGCGTCTGGGCCGAGAAGAGCATGTACGGCCGCAAATACATGGGCGTGGAGCGCACCACGATGCTCATCGACCGCGAGGGCCGCATCGCGCGGATCTGGCCGAAGGTGAAGGTGCCGGGCCATGCCGACGAGGTGCTGCAGGCCGCCCGCGACCTCGGATAGACGCCCGGCCGCCCCGGGCAGCGAGAGCGGGCCGGGCGCAGGAACCGCCCGGCGGAGAACCTGTCTCGCGAGGGCATGGCCCGCCGGGCGCGCCGCCTTCCCTGACCTTTCCTTCTCGGTTCGTTAACCTTGATCGTTGCCTAATGCCGGCTCGCCTCGCCGGTCGGTTTCGATGCCACTCACCTTTCGGGCCGCCACCTCGCCGCTCCGCGCCGGACGGATCGCGCTCGGCATCGGCCTCGTCGTCACGACGCTCTGGGCCGCGGCAGCGACCTATGTCCTCGTCTTCCACGACACCGTGCTGGCGCGCTTCGTGGAGCGGCAGGTCGCGATGCGCGCCGCCTACGAGGCCCGGATCTTGGACCTGCAGGCGAGCCTCGACCGCGCCGCCACCCAGCGCGTCGCCGATATCGACGGCGTGGAGAGCCGCCTCTCGGCCCTGACCGACCGTCAGGCCGGGCTCGAGCGCCGACAGGCGGCAATCGCGGACCTTGTCGGCGATGGCGTGCCCGACCCGTCCCGGACCGGTGCGCTGCCCGACGCGGGTCCGCTCGATCGAGAACTCCGCCCCGGCGACGGGGGTCCCGGCCGCCGCTCCGCCCGCGACGCCGGCATCCGGCTCGCCTGGCTGGAGCGGACGCTCGATCGCTTCACGGAGGCGCAGACGCGCAGCCTCGGCCGCATCGCAGCTCGGGCCGGGCGCGGTGCCGAGCGCCTGCGCAATCTCGTCGCCCGGACCGGCCTCGAACCGCACCGCCTGGAGCGTCCCGCGGCCGGTCTCGGCGGCCCGCTCGTGCCGGTCAGTGGCGACCCCTTCGCCCTGGCGCTCGCCCAGGCTCAGCGGGCGCGCGGCGACGAGCAGCGTCTGCGCCGGATCGCCGCGGACCTGCCGCTGCGCCGCCCCATCCTCGGCGCGTTCAGCCTGTCGAGCGCCTTCGGCACGCGTCTCGACCCCTTCACCAGAGGGCTCGCGCTCCATACCGGGCTCGATCTCAAAGCGGAATTCGGGGAGCCCGCGCGCGCCACCGCGTCGGGGCACGTCACCGCCGCCGAACCGGCGGGCGGCTACGGCAACATGGTCGAGATCGACCACGGCCACGGCGTCGTCACGCGCTACGCGCATCTGGCGCGCCTGGCCGTGACGCCGGGCCAGTGGGTGCGGGCCGGCGACGTCGTCGGCCGCGTCGGGTCGACCGGCCGCTCGACCGGGAGCCACCTGCATTACGAGACCCGGATCGACGGGGAGCCCGTCGATCCGCAACGTTTCCTCAGGGCCGGCGCCGACCTCGACGCGTGGCAATTCAACGCGCCCTGAGCGCCGGAGCGGGGCCCAGGCGCCCCGTTCCTCAGTCGATGTCCTCGACCGCGTCGGCGCCGCCGTAGAGGCGCTGGGCGAGCGAGGCCTCCATGAACGGGTCGATGTCTCCGTCGAGCACGTCGTCCGGGCTCGTCGATTGTGTCCCCGTGCGCAGGTCCTTCACGAGCTGATAGGGCTGCAGCACGTAGCTCCGGATCTGGTGACCCCAGCCGATATCCGTCTTCGCGGCGGCCTCGGCAT
>NZ_SMNT01000049.1 GCF_004348265.1 Methylobacterium segetis | reverse complement strand
GGGCGAGCGCGCCCTCCATCTCGCGGCGCCGGGTCACGTCGACGATCTGGCCGAGGCGGAGGGGGCTGCCCGCGACCGGCGCCTGGGTCAGGCTCGCCCAGAAGGTGCTGCCGTCGCCGGCCATCGCCAGGAACTCGGCGCCGCCGCCCTCGCCCGCGGCCGCGCCGGGCCACAGGCTCGCGATGCCGCGCCCGCGCACCTCCGCCGCGCTGCGGCGGGCGAGAGCCAGGAAGGCTGGGTTCGCGTAGACGATCGGCGCGCCGTCGCGGCGCGGGTCGGTCAGGATGGCGGGTACGGCGGCGGCGTCGAGGAGCGCGACCCAGCCCGGCTCGATCTCGGCCGCGCCGCTCACGTCCTCAGGTCCGGGCTCTCGCATCGCGCTGTCGGCCTCGACGGGCCCTGAGCCCACGGTGCACTCACCGATAGCGGGAACCGCAGGGCGGGTCGAGAGAGGCAGGGGCCGCGGGACCGGCGCGGGGCGGGCGCTACTGCCGCACCCACATCACCCGGGCCATCCAGGCGATGTCGCCGACCCCGACCACGCGATCCTCATGGTCGGGATTGAGGGAGGCGAGCTCGATCGTGCGGGCCGTGCGGCGGCGCATCTCCTTCGCCAGCACCTCTCCGGAGCCGAGGCGAACCACCACCCGGTCGCCCTTGCGCAGGCTCGCGGTCGGGGAGACGATGAGCACGTCGCCGTCCCGGTAGAGCGGGGCCATCGAGTCGCCCTGCACCTCCAGCGCGAAGGCCCGCTCCTCCCCGATGTCGGGGAACTCGATCTCCTCCCAGCCCGGGCCGCCGGTCGGCATGCCCTCCTCGTTGAAGAGCCGGCCGGCGCCGGCCTGCGTCATGCCGATGAGCGGGATCATCGAGCGCGGCGGCCCCTCCCGCGGCTCGATCAGGCGCAGGAGCTCGTCGAGGCTCGCGCCGGTGGCGGCGAGCACCTTCGAGATCGACTCGGTGGAGGGCCAGCGCTTGCGTCCGTCCGGGCCGATCCGCTTCGACCGGTTGAAACTCGTGGCGTCGAGCCCCGCCCTGCGGGCGAGGCCCGAGGCCGAGAAGCCGTGGCGCTCGGCCAAGCGATCGATCGCAGTCCAGATCTGCTCGTGGGACAGCATCTCGGGCTCGGGGCTGGGTCGGCCGCTAAGACGCACGGCCTAGTTGTAGGAAAGTAGAACTACCTGATCTAAAAGGCAATTGAGCTTGCGAATGTTTCACGCACGCGGCCGGTCCGGCACCGGGAAATGTCGGGGACCGCACCGGCTGGCGCGCCCGGTGCGGTTGCGCCGGGTGGCGGCCCGGCATTATCGACGGGCCGTTCAACGCGCAGGCCGGATGCCAGGATGCCGCTCATCTACAAGATCTGTCCCGAGAGCCTCTGGCGGGAGGCCGAGGCCGCCGGGCGCTTCACGGGCGCCCCGGTCGACCACGCGGACGGGTTCATCCACTTCTCGACCGCGGCGCAGGTGGCCGAGACGGCGGCCCGCCACTTCGCCGGCGCGGGCGACCTCCTCCTCGTCGCGGTCGAGGCCGAGGCGCTCGGGCCGGCCCTGCGCTACGAGCCCTCCCGGGGAGGCGACCTCTTCCCGCATCTCTACGCCGAGCTGCCGGTCTCGGCGGTGCGCGCGGTCGAGCCGCTGCCTCTCGGCCCGGACGGGCGCCACGTCTTCCCGAAGGGGCTCGGAGCGGACGAGGTGCGCGCGTGATCGGCGCCCTGTTCCCCCTCGTCCGGCCTGTCCTGCACGGGCTCGATGCCGAGAGCGCGCACAATCTGACGCTGCGCGGCCTGAAGCTGCTGCCGCCGCGGCGCCCGGCCCCGGACGATCCGCGCCTCACGCTCGACTGCCTCGGTCGCCGCTTCCCCAACCCGGTCGGCCTCGCGGCGGGCTTCGACAAGGGAGCCGAGGTGCCGGACGCGATGCTCGGCCTCGGCTTCGGCTTCGTCGAGGTCGGCGGCGTGGTGCCGAAGGCGCAGCCCGGCAACCCGGCGCCGCGGGTGTTCCGCCTCACCCGGGACCGTGCCGTCATCAACCGGTTCGGGCTCAACAGCGAGGGCCTCGCGGTCGTCGCGCGGCGCCTGGAGGCCCGCCGCAGCCGCCAGGGCATCGTCGGCGTCAACATCGGCGCGAACAAGGACTCGGCCGACCGGCTCGCGGATTACGTCGCCTGCACGGGGGCGCTCGCGCCGCTCGTCGCCTTCATCACGGTCAACGTCTCCTCGCCGAACACGCCGGGCCTGCGCGATCTTCAGGGCGAGGCCTTCCTCGACGAACTCCTCGCCCGCGTGGTCGAGGCCCGCGACGCGTCGCATCCCGGCACCGCGATCCTGCTCAAGATCGCCCCCGACATCGATCTCGCGAGCCTCGACGCGATCTGCGCGACGGCGCTGCGCCGGGGCGTGCAGGGGCTCGTCGTCTCGAACACGACGGTGGCGCGGCCCGCGAGCCTCACGGAATCCGCCCTGGCGCGGGAGACGGGCGGCCTGTCCGGACGCCCGCTCTTCGGCCCGGCGACGCGGCTCCTGGCCGAGACCTACCTGCGGGTCGAGCGCCGGCTGCCCCTCGTCGGCGTCGGCGGCATCGATTCGGCCGAGGCCGCCTGGGCGAAGATCCGGGCCGGCGCGAGCCTGCTCCAGCTCTATTCCGCCCTCGTCTATGCGGGGCCGGGCCTCGTCTCCGAGATCAAGGCCGGCCTCGTGCAGCGGATGAAGGCGGAGGGGCTGACCGGGCTCTCCGCCGTCGTCGGACGGGACGCAGCAGAGCTCGCGACATCCGCCTGAGGCGCGGGCGGCGTCTCCTCCGATCTCCGGAGGGGACGGCCCGGCCGGTGCCCCGGCCGGTGCCCCGTCAGTGCCCCTTGGCGGCGATCGCCTCGGACCAGACGACGGCGCGCTTGGCCATGCCGATATGCTGGCGCTCGTACATGCGGCCCTCGACCTTGATGGCGCCGCGCTTGGCGTTCTCGGGCAGGTCGAACGCGTCGATCACGAGGCGGGCGCGGCGCACCTCCTCCTCGGTCGGGGCGAAGGAGGTGTTGGCGGGCTCCAGCTGGTTCGGGTGGATCAGCGTCTTGCCGTCGAAGCCGAGGTCGCGGGCCTGCCGGCACTCGACGCGGCAGCCCTCCACGTCGCCGATGTCGTTCCAGACGCCGTCGAGGATGGTCAGCCCCTCCGCGCGGGCGGCCGCCAGCGTGAACATGATCCAGGGCAGCATCGGCACGCGGCCGGGGACGAGCTGCGCCCAGGTGTCCTTGGCGAGATCGTTCGTGCCGAGCACGAAGCAGGTGAGCCGGGTGCGCGGGTCGCGCTTGGCGGCGGCGATCTTCTGGATGTTGAGGATCGCGGCCGGCGTCTCGATCATCGCCCAGATCTTGATCTCGGGCGGGGCGTCGAGGGCCTCCAGATGGTCGGCAATGCTCTCCAGCACGGCCGGCGAGGACACTTTCGGCATCAGGATCGCGTCGGGGCGGGCGGCGATGGCGGCCCGCAGGTCCGCGTCGCCCCAGGGCGTCTGCGGCGCGTTCACCCGGATGATGATCTCGCGGTCGCCGTAGGCGCCGCTGCGCGCGGCCGCGCAGACCTGCTCGCGGGCGAGCTCCTTCTCCTCCGGCCCGACCGCGTCCTCGAGGTCGAGGATCAGCGAATCGGCCGGCAGCGTCTTGGCCTTGTCCAGCGCGCGCGGGTTGGAGCCCGGCATGTAGAGCACGCTGCGGCGCAGGCGAAGATCGGACATGGGCTGCTTCCTCGTGGTGTGCGGCAACCGTTTAGAGCAAGGCAGCGGCCATGCCACGAGGCGCCCCAGAAAATTGCGCGATAATCCGCGGGGTTTGATACCGCCGGGCCGCGGCGTTGCAGCACAACCCGGCGGCGACTGCTAGAGAGCCCGGCACGCCACCATCGACGAGAGACATCATGCCCCTTCTCCGCTTCGACCTGATCGAGGGCCGCACCGAGGCCGAGCTGACAACGCTGCTCGACGCCGCCCACGAGGCGATGCTGGAGGCATTCCGCGTGCCGCCGGGCGACCGCTACCAGATCGTGACCGAGCACAAGCCGTCGCGGATGGTGATCGAGGATACCGGGCTCGGCATCCCGCGCACCCGGAACGTCGTCGTGGTGCAGATGATCACCCGGCCCCGCTCGCAGGAGATGAAGCAGGCCTTCTACCGGCTCCTCACCGAGAAGCTCGAGGCGCGCTGCGGCATCGCCCCGTCCGACGTGATGGTCTCCTGCGTGGTCAACACCGACGCGGATTGGAGCTTCGGCCACGGGCGCGCGCAGTTCCTCACCGGGGAACTCTGAACACTCCCTCCCGCCTCAGACGGGACCGGGCCGGCGCCCCCGTTTGGTCATGTTCGGCTGCGAAAGCGGCGCCGGATCAATGGGGGTGACACGCCATGAAGGCAGTCTGTTTCGGCCTGATGCTCGCCGCGGCCGCCGCCGCGCCGCAGGCGGCGCTCGCGGGCAGCAGCACGACGATCGGCGTCGGCTCCGGCGCGGTGGCCGGCGCCATCGTCGGGGGCCCGATCGGGGCGGTGGCGGGCGCCGTGATCGGCGGGGTCGTCGGCTCGTCGAGCGAGCGGGCGGGCGGGCGCCGTCATCGCCGGGTCCGGGCCTATCGCCGCTCCCGCGCCGAGGCCGCGCCCGTGCGCCGCTACGTGCAGCGCGGTGCCGAGCCGGTCGCGCAATCGGCCGCGCCGCCGAGCCTCACGCCCCGCGCGCCGACGCAGACCGGGTCGGTCGCCGGCTCGGGCTGGAAGGACCCGCGCTGAGGCCCGCCGGGCCTCAGCCCCGCGCGGTGCCCGGGCTCGGAGCGGCCGCGCCGCGGCCCAGCCCGAAGGTCGTCCGCAGCAGCCTCGGATAGGCCAGCGCCTGACCGCCCCCGCGGGCGGCCAGGAAGCTCAGGAAGGCGATCCAGAGGCCGGTATTGCCGAGCCCGGCCCAGACCATCAGCATCAGGATCAGCGCGTAGGTGAGGAAGGCCGCGATCATCAGGTCGCGCATCGCCCGCGTCCAGGTCGCGCCGATATAGATCCCGTCATAGGCGAAGGGCGTCGCCGCGACGAAGGGGCCGAGCGCGGCGAGCGGCAGGTAATGCCGGGCCGCCTCGCGCACCTCCGCGTTCGTCGTCACTGAGGCGATGAAGAGGTCGCCTCCGAGATAGGCGATCAGGCTCACGGCCAGCCCGAATCCGAGGCACCAGAGCAGGGAGAGCCGCGCGGCCCGCGCGAAGGCCTCGGCCGAGCGCGAGCCGACCGCCTGCCCGCACAGGGTCTCGGCCGCGGTGGCGAAGCCGTCGAGGAAGAAGCCGCCGATCAGGAAGAGATTCCACAGGACGGCGTTGGCGGCGAGCGTCACGTCGCCCATCCGCGCCCCCAGCGCCGAGAACAGGGCGATGCCCGCCACCAGCGCGAGCGTCCGGATCAGGACGTCGAGGTTGACGCTGAGCATCCGCCGCAGCGCGACCGGATCGCGCACCGCGGCCAGCGGCACCCGGAACGGATGGGTGCCGAGCCGGGCCAGGACGGCGAGGCCGAGGGCGAGCCCCCCCGCCTCGGCGAGGAGGGTCGCGCTCGCGGCGCCCGCGAGATTCCAGCCGAAGCCGAGGACGAAGAGCAGGGTCAGGGCGATGTTGGCGCAGTTGATCGCGACCTGCAGCAGCAGGCCGAGATCGGTGCGCCCGCGCCCGAGCACGGAGCCGAGCACCGCGTAGTTCGCGAGCGTGAAGGGCGCGGCGAAGATCCGGACGTGGAAATAGAGGGCGAGCCCTTCCGCCACCGCCGGGCTGGCGCCGCTCACCGCGATGGCGCCGGCGCCCAGGGGCCCCTGCAGGACGACGAGGGCGAGGCCCGCGAGTGCGCCCGCCGCCAGGGCGCGGGCGAGCGTCCGGTCGATCTCGGCGCCGTCCCGGGCACCGACCGCCTGCGCCGTGAGCCCCGCCGTCGCCATCCGGAGCGAGCCGAAGGACCAGAAGATCGCGTCGAAGATCACGGCGCCGAGCGCCATGGCGCCGAGGAGCGCCGCGTCCCCGAGCCGCCCGATCACGGCCGCGCCGACGAAGCCGAGCATCGGCGTGGTGACGTTCGCCAGCGTCATCGGCAGGGCGAGCGCGAGGACGCGCCGCCCGGTCACGGGCGCGGGAGCGTGCATGGGGTCGGGTCCGATTGCGGGAGTGTGACCGCGCCTCCCCTCACCGGAAGGCGGTCGGCGCTATTTCGAGACCGCGAACAGGCGGGAGATGAGCCAGAGCGGCACCACCACCACCGCGCCCGCGATGATCCATCCGCCGAAATCGTGGAAGGCCTCGAGGCCGAGATCGACCAGCGCGCGCACCGTGTCGTAGGCGTGCCAGAACAGGCGGGCCGGCGTCAGCCCGAGCATCGCCATGAAGGCGCCGACGAGGATCGACAGGAAGAGCAGCCGCAGGAAGACCGCGGCCGGAGAGCCGCCGAGGACCCGGCGGAGCGACGAGGGCCGATTCTCGCTGTAGCCGTGCGGCGGCGCCTGGTACTGCGACCCCTGGTAGCGCGAACCTGGGCGGCGCGGGTCCTGCTCGACGATCATGCGTGTTCCTCGGCGAAGTCGCCCCCTGAAGACCGCCCGAACCCGGCGGAAGCGTGACGGATGCGTCACACCCACCGCGAAACCCGCCAGCGCCTGACGCGTTAGGCGGTTTCGCGTTCCACCCCGAGATGGCAATGCGGCCCCGGCCCGCCAAGGTCACCGGCCCCCACGCCGCCGGTCCTTGCGCAGTCAACCGCCTGTGCGGAAGCGGGATGCCCCGTCCGCGCTTGCGCGCAATCGTGTTACGCTCGAACTCCACCGACGAGACGAAGGCCCTATGATCGACCACGCCCTCTTCGACCCGGCGACGATCGATCCCGAAACGAAGCGGCTCAACGCCGAGATCGTCGCCGCGCATGCCGCGCAGGAAGATCCCTGGGAGCTTCCGATCGAGGAGGTGCGCGCGCGCCGCCGCCGCGGCACCCAGGCCTCGCCCGCGATGCCGCGCAGCGCCAGGGCCGAGACGATGACGATCGAGGGGCCGGGCGGCCCCCTCGCCCTGCGCGTGATTCGCCCCCGCCTGCGGCCCGGCCAGTCGCCGCGCGGCGCCTATCTGCACATCCATCGGGGCGGATGGGTCTGGGGCTCGGCCGACGAGCAGGATCCCTGGCTGGAGCGGATTGCCGACAATTGCGGCTTCATCTGCCTCTCGGTCGAGTACCGGCTCGCGCCGGAGCACCCGTATCCCGCCGCCCTGGAGGATTGCGAGGCCGCGGCCCTGTGGCTCGCCGGACCCGGCCGGGCGGAGCTCGGCGTGCACGCGTTGACGATCGGCGGCGAGTCGGTCGGCGCGCATCTCGCCGTGATGGTGCTCCTGCGCCTGCGCGACCGGCACAGGCTGCCCCGCGCCTTCCGGGGCGCGAACCTCACTGCGGGCTTCTACGATCTCGGGCTGACGCCGAGCGTGCGCAACTGGGGCGACGAGCGCCTCGTCGTGAACACCCGCGACCTCACCCGCTTCGCCGACGATTACGTGCGCGCGGGCGTCGACCGGCGCCGGCCCGACGTCTCGCCGATCTACGCCGACCTGAAGGGGCTGCCGCCGGCCCTGTTCACGATCGGCACCGCCGACCCGCTCATCGACGACACGCTCTACATGTCGGCCCGTTGGGCGGTGGCCGGCAATGGCGGCCACACGGCGGTCTATCCCGGCGGCTGCCACGTCTTCGTGCGCTATCCCGGCGAGATGACCGAGCGGGCGCTCGAACTGATCGACCGCTTCCTCACGGCCCTCGCTTGACCCCCCTTGCCTGAGGGGCCGCCCGACGACCCGACGCTGCCGCCGCTTTTTGCGGATTGGTTCGCGCGGCGCGGCTGGCGGCCGCGCGCCCACCAGCTCGACCTCCTGCGGATCGCCGGCGGCGGCCGCTCGGCCCTCCTCGTCGCCCCGACCGGCGCCGGCAAGACGCTCGCGGGCTTCCTGCCGAGCCTCGTCGCGCTCGCCGGGCGGCCTGGAGGCACGAAGGCCGCCGGCCTGCACACGCTCTACGTCTCGCCGCTGAAGGCGCTCGCCGTCGACATCGCCCGCAATCTCGACGCGCCGATCGCCGAGATGGCCCTGCCCGTCCGCGTCGAGACCCGCACCGGCGACACGCCCGCCCACAAGCGGACCCGGCAGATCGAGCGGCCGCCGGACATCCTGCTGACGACCCCCGAGCAACTCTCGCTCCTGATCGCCCACCGGGAGGCGGCCGAGCTGTTCGGGTCGCTCCGCTGCGTCGTCCTCGACGAGCTCCACGCCCTCGTCACCTCGAAGCGCGGGGACCTGCTCTCGCTGGCGCTCGCCCGCCTGCACCGCCTCAGCCCCGGCCTGACCGCGATCGGTCTCTCGGCGACGGTGCGGGAGCCGGACGAGCTGCGCCGATACCTCGTGCCGCAGAAGGCGCTGCCGGGCCGCGACGCAGCCCCCTCTCCCGTTCGGGAGAGGGATGGGGTGAGGGATGCGACCTCTCCGGAACGGGCGCCACCGAGCCCCCCGCGCGAACCGGAGGACGATTCCTCGGCACCCGAGGCGGAGGGCGCCCCGCCGCCCATGGCCGACCTCGTCGTCGTCGCGGGCGGTGCCAAGCCCGACCTGCGCATGCTGGAGATCGACCTGCGGCTGCCGCTCGCCGGGCACACCGCCTACCAGTCGATGCCCGCGATCTACGACCTGATCCGGGCCCACCGCACGGTGCTCGTCTTCGTCAACACCCGGCTCCAGGCCGAGTACACCTTTCAGGAGCTGTGGCGGCTCAATGACGACGTGCTGCCGATCGCCCTCCATCACGGCTCCCTCGACGCGCAGCAGCGCCGCCGCGTCGAGGCCGCGATGGCGGCGGGTCAGCTGCGGGCGATCGTCTGCACCGCCACGCTCGACCTCGGCATCGACTGGGGCGACGTCGATCTCGTCGTGAATATCGGCGCGCCGAAGGGTGCGAGCCGGATCATGCAGCGGATCGGCCGGGCGAACCATCGGATGGACGAGCCCTCGAAAGCCTATCTCGTGCCGGCCAACCGCTTCGAGATCCTCGAATGCCAAGCGGCCCTCGACGCCGTCGAGGAGGCGGCGCAGGACACGCCGGACGCCCGGCTCGGCGCGCCGGACGTGCTCGCCCAGCACGTCCTCGGCATGGCCTGCGCCGACGCCTTCGACCCGGTCGCGCTCTACGACGAGGTGACGGCGGCCGCCCCCTATGCCGGACTGACCTGGGAGGAGTTCGAGCAGGTCGTCGATTACGTGGCCACCGGCGGCTACGCGCTGCGCGCCTACGAGCGCTTCGCCAAGATCCTGCGCGGGCCGGACGGGCTCTGGCGGGTGCGCGACGCGCGGGTCGCGCAGCAATACCGGATGAACGTCGGCACCATCATCGAGGCGAGCAAGGTGAAGGTGCGGCTCGCCCGCTCGCTGCGGGGCAAGCCCGGCACGGTGCTGCCGAAGACCGGCCGGGTGCTCGGCGAGATCGAGGAGGATTTCGCCGAGACGCTCACCGTCGGCGACACCTTCCTCTTCGCCGGCGAGGTGCTGCGCTTCGAGGGGCTCGCCGAGGACGAGGCGCTGGTGACGAAGGCCGGCCCCGGCACCGATCCGGCGATCCCCTCCTACGCGGGCGCCAAGTTCCCCCTCTCGACCTTCCTCGCCGCCCGGGTGCGGGCGCTGATCGCCGACCCGTTCGAGTGGGACCGCCTGCCGCGACAGGTCTCGGACTACCTGCTGCAGCAGCGCCGCCGCTCGCTCCTGCCGGGCCCGCGCGACCTCCTCGTCGAGACCTTCCCCCGCGGCGGCCGCCATTACCTCACCGCCTTCCCCTTCGAGGGGCGCCTCGCCCACCAGACGCTCGGCATGCTGCTGACGCGGCGCCTGGAGCGGGCGCGGCTGAGGCCGCTCGGCTTCGCGGCGAACGATTACGGCATCGCCATCTGGACGACCCGCGACGTCGGCGAGCGCATCGGCTTCGAGCCGGGCTTCCTGGAGGCCCTCTTCGCCGAGGACATGCTCGGCGACGACCTTGAGGCGTGGCTCGACGAATCCGCGATGATGAAGCGCACCTTCCGGCAATGCGCCGTGATCGCCGGGCTGATCGAGCGGCGCTTTCCCGGCCAGAAGAAGACCGGGCGCCAGGTCACGATCTCGACCGACCTCGTCTACGACGTCTTGCGCAAGCACCAGCCCGACCACCTCCTCCTGCGTGCAGCCCGGCAGGATGCGGCAACCGGACTCCTCGACGTGAGGCGCCTCGGCATGATGCTAAGGCGCATCCAGGGGCGAATCATCCACAAGGCGCTCGACCGCGTCTCGCCCCTCTCCGTCTCCGTGATGCTCGAGATCGGGCGCGAGCGGGTCTACGGAGAGGGGGCCGACGAGATTCTGGCCGAGGCCGAGGCGCAGCTTCTCGAAGAGGCGCTGGCGTGAGCGATGCCGACCCGTTCACGCGAGAGGACCGGATCTTGGCGCTCGGCCAGAGACTTGAGAAGGCTACCAAGGCCCCTGGCCTGATCCTGGCGGGCGAGAGCCTGACCCTCGACCTGTGCGGCGGCCTCTGGCTCGAAGCGCACCGGACGCTGATCGTCTCGGACCTCCACCTCGAGAAGGGCTCGTCCTTCGCCGCGCGCTCGGGCCAGTTCCTGCCCCCCTACGACACCCGCGAGACGCTCGCCTGCCTGCACGAGGCGGTCGCCCGCTTCGACCCGCGCTGCGTGGTGGCGCTCGGCGATTCCTTCCACGACGCCCGCGGCCCCGAGCGGATGGAGCCCGGCGACCGCGCCCTGCTCGCCGCGCTGCAGGAGGGCCGTGACTGGGTCTGGATCGCGGGAAACCACGACGCGGCGGTCAACGAGGGCGTCGGCGGGCGCTACACGGAGACGCTGAGCCTCGGCGGCCTGACCCTGCGCCACGAGCCGAGGCCGGGGGCTGCAGCGGGCGAGGTCGCCGGGCATCTCCATCCCTGCGGCAAGGTCGCGATGCGCGGGCGGGCCGTGCGCCGCCGCTGCTTCGTCTCGGACGGCCACCGGCTGATCATGCCGGCCTTCGGCGCCTTTACGGGCGGCCTCAACGTGCGCGATGCCGCCTTCGAGCCGCTCTTCCCGAACGGCTTCACGGCCCACCTCCTCGGCGACGGGCGCGTCTTCGCGATCGGCCGCACCATGCTGGCCCGGGACTGATCAGCCGAGGCCGAGCCCGCGGATCAGCCCGAGGCTGACCCCGAGCAGGAGCAGGAGGGACAGGGTCACGGCGGCCGTGACCCGGCCCCCGACGCGCCCGATCACCCGGACGTCGACGCCGAGGCCGAGACCCGCCATCGAGACCACGGTGAGGAGCCCGGCCGCCTTCGTTATCGGCCCGACGGCCGCGTCGGGCACGAGGCCGAGGGAGCGCAGGGCCGCCAGCGCCAGGAAGCCCAGGATGAACCAGGGCACGAGCCGGAGCGGGTCGAAGCGGCGGCGGCCGGCTTGCGCCGGCGCCGCGTCCCGGAAGCGGGAGGCCATCAGCGACAGGGCCACCACGACCGGCCCGAGCATCAGGACCCGCACGAGCTTCACCAACGTGCCGATCTGTGTCGCGACGAGGCCCGCCGGCACGGTTGCGGCGAGCACCTGCGGCACCGCGTAGACGGTGAGGCCTGCCAGGATCCCGTACTCCCCGGCCCCGAGGCCGAGGAACGGGATCAGCAGCGGCAGGCCGAGGACCATCAGGACGCCGAGGATCGCCGTGAATGAGATCGCGGAGGCGACGTCGTCGCCCTCGGCCCCGATCACGGGCGCCACCGCCGCGATCGCGGAATTGCCGCAGATCGCGTTGCCGCAGGCGATCAGGATCGCGATTTTCGGCGGAAGGCCGAGCAGGCGGCCGATTCCGTAGCTCGCCCAGAGGGTTACGACCACGACGGCGATGATCGCGATCAACAGAACGGGGCCCGACGCGATGATCGCGCCGAGGCTCACCGAGGCCCCGAGCAGCATCACCGCGACCTCGAGGAGCTGCTTGGCGCCGAACGCGATGCCGGGCCGCCAGCCGGGGCCCGGCTCCCAGAGCGTGCGCAGCGCCATCCCGCCGAGGATGGCGACGACCAGGGCCTCCACGTAGGGATGCCCGAAGGCCTGCTCCTCCCCCGCCTGCAGGGCGATGGAGAGAAGGGCCACCCCGAGGCAGAGGCCGATGCCCGGAAGGAGATCCGCGGCGTCCGCCCGCCACGCCGCAGGCCCCGTCGGCTCCCGTCCCGGCCCGCGCGGCACGGCGTGCGCCGCCGTCAGGCCGCGATCAGCAGCGCGACCCCGGCGACGCCCGACAGGACGAGGCGCAGCCGGCCGAGCCAGCTCGGCACGAGGCCCCGGCGCGGCAGGTCCTGGTCGATCAGGCCCCAGGCGAGGACGAGGGCGCCGAGAATGCGAAGGTCCCACGGGGCCGGCGCCGCGAGCGCCGCCCAGGCGAGGAGGGACGGCACGATGGCGACGAGGTAATCCGCGTTGCCCGCATTGCGAGCGGCGGCCGCTCCCCAGCGGATGCCGCCGAGGACGGACGCGATCACGGCGCCGTAGGCCGAGAGAATCGTGCGCGGCGACAGGCCGATCGTCCCGAGCCCCCCGTCGCTCCCGCTCACGGCAAGGGCCGCGAAGCCGAGAAAGGGGATCAACCCGGCGACGCCGAGGATGACGGCTCCGAGCGGAACCGGTGTCACGCGCGCCATCAGCACTCCCGGTCATGGATTGCCGGCCGGTCCCGGCCGGCGCGTCCGAACGGGTATACGGTCGGCGCTCCGGGCAGTTCCCCCTCTGCGGCAATATGGCCAAGCTTTGCCGGGTTCGGCCGTTCCGCCGGGTTCAGGTGCGGTTCTTCGGGGGGGTGAAGCTCGCCGGCACGCCGCTCGGGGGCGGTGCGCCGAGGAGCGTCATCGAAGCCGGAGCCTCGTTCGACGGCGGCGGCTCGTTGATGGCGGGGTCGATCCGGCGGGGCTTGAACGCGGTCGCGATGCTGCGCGCGTTCGCGAGGTCGCTCGGGCTCAACTTGGCGGCGACGTCGTCCCGCTTCTTGCCCGCGTCGTCGTCCCCCTGCGCGGCGGCGGCGGCGAACCACGCGTAGGATTGCACGAGGTCCTGCGTGACGCCGAGGCCCCGCGCGTAGAGAACGGCGAGATTGTACTGGCTGTCGCGGACGCCGAACTCGGCCGCACGGCGGAACCAGGAGGACGCCGTCGCGTAGTCGGGCCGCCCGGACGGGCCGGGATTCTCGGCGTAGAGGACCGCGAGGTTGTGCATCGAGCGGGCATGCCCCTGCTCGGCGGCGCGCCCGTACCAGAGCTTCGCCTGGCCGAGATCCCGGATGACGCCGGAGCCCTTCTCGTGATGGCCCGCGAGCTTGTACTGCGCCGGCGCGTAGCCGCCGGCCGCGAGCTTCTCGTAGAGCTTGGCTGCCACCGCGAGGTCGCGCGGCATGCCGCGCCCGTCCGCCTCGCGGGACGCCAGCTCGTAGATCGCAGCGCCGTCGCCCTCGAGCGCGGCCTGGCGCAGCTTGGCGAGCCCCGTCGGCACGCCGGCGAGGTCGCCCGCCAGCGTCCCCATGCCCGCAACCTGCGGGACAACGGAGCGGGCGGAGCCTGGCGCCGGGGTGGCCGCGTCCGCACCGCGGGCCGGAATCGCCTGCGTCGTCTGCGGATCGGCGGGGGCCGTGCGCGGTTCGGCCGGGGCCTGGACCGGTGCCTGCGCGGCGGCCTGCGCCGGCCGCGCCTGGGTGGTAGAATCGGTGGCCGGGGCCTCCCGCGGCGCGGATTCGACGATCTGAGGGGCGGCGGGTGCCGGGGCGGAATCCTCCCGCAGGCCGATGGCCTGGAGGGCGCCGAGGAGGAGCACGATCGCCGCGAGGCCCAGAAGCAAGGGCCGGCGACGCCGATCGATCTCCGCCCTCAGGCGGGCGGTCCGGCCCGTGCTGCGCGAGGGCGCCGCGAGGCTGGCGCGGATGCCCGCACGATCCTCTCGGAGCTCCGCCGCGAGACTCGCCTCCGACGCGACCTCGGCCTGGGCGGCCTGGGCGGCCCGGCGGGCGGCGGCGATGAAGCTCGTCTTGATGTCCGCCGAGGCGTCGCCCGGCTCTCCCGTCTCGGGCACGGTCTCGCGGCTCGGGCGGCCGGCACCGGGTTCGAGCAGCTCGTCCGCGACGCGGGCGGTGTCGACGGCCGGCACCGACGCGCCGACCGAGATGCGGGGCAGCTCGGGCCGGCGTCCTCCCCGCGCGCGGGGCGCGGGCATGCTGGTCGAGGCGAGCAGGCGCTCCTCGATCGGCTCCTCGCGAGCCTGCGGCGGCTTCGGCGCGGCGCGCAGGACCGAGGCGTCGCCCTCGACGGTGCCGAGACGCGCGACCAGGCGGTCGAGGGCGCTCTGGACGCCCGCGAGCGTCGATTGCAGGCGCTGATCCGACGCCTCGTGCCGGTGGAGGAGATCGCTGAAGGCCGAGCGCAGGCCACCGATCTCGGCCGGATCGGCATTCTGCGACCGGCCGACCATCGCCGCGACGGCGTTGCGCGCCGCGAGTTCCGCCGCCGCTTCGATCGGGGCCTCCTCGCGCAGCGACGAGACCTGCCGGAGCAGCTCGCTCATCGTGCGCTCAAGGCCGGCCAGCGTCGGATCGGCGCCGCGGGCGTCGATACGGTTCGTGAGCGCGAGGACCTGGCGCTCGAGGGCGTCGAGGCCCTCGCTGCCGCCCCGGGCGCCGACGCCGTCGACCTTCTCGGCGAGGATCCGCAGCTGCGCCTGGATCGTGGCGAGCTCCGCGCTCTCCCGCGGCGGCTGGCGCAGGGTCTCGCCGAACTCTTCGAGGCGGTCGATCAGGTCGCCGACGGGGCTCGCGCTCACGCGCTCCATCCGGTCGGCGAGGGCGTCGATGCGGCCGAGGATCGCCTGCGATTCGGCCGGGGCCGACCGCGCGGCGCGCTCGTGAAGCGCGTCGAGCTTCCTCGCCATGGCCTGGATCTGCTCGGCGAGGTCGCCGGCATTCGGCACCTTGAGGCCGCTGCGGATCTCCTCGAGGAGCGGGCGCAGCTCCGCCATCTCGGCATGGTCGGCGCCGACGCCGCGCTGCAACTGCGCGACCTGGGCACTGATCGCCTGGACACCCTGCGCGAGGCTCTGGATGCGCTCAGGGCCGGCCAGCGAGGCGATCAGCCGGCGGATCTCGTCGAGTTCGCCGAAGAGGTTCGACAGGGCGTCGCGGTCCGCGAAGCCCGTGGCGCCTCCCGAGAGCGCGCTGTCGACGCGGGCGGCGAGCCGCTCCACGTCCCGCGCCACGCGGGCATGCACGTTGTCGGCGACGTCGCCGGCCAGCCGCTCGACCTGGACCCGGATCAGCTCGATCGGCGCGGCGATGGCGGCGAGGTTCGCCGGCTCCTGCGTGCGCTCCACGCCGTTGGCAAGCGAGAGCATCGCCTGTTCGAGGGCGCCGACGTCCTGACCGGTGGCGAGCCCGCCGATCGACTCGCGCAGACGGCTCGTCTCGCGCTGCAATTCGGAGATCGCCGGGGAGAGCGTGCGGGAGGCTTCGATCCGCTCCTCGAGATTCCGCTGAAGGGCGCCGACGCCGTCGGACCCGGCCTCGCCGCCGTCGAGCTCGCGCTGCCGCTGGCGGATCTCGCTGACCGCGTCGCGCTTCTCCGCGATGGCGGGGCGGCCACGGCGCCCCAGCGGGCGGGGCGCGGCGAGCTGCTCGCCGAGTTCCGACATGCGGCGCTCGATGTCGCCGAGGCGATCCGCCACCTTCTGCACGGGCGCGGCACCCTCGCCCACCGCTTTGGCGATGCGGGCCTCGATCTCCTCGATCCCGCGGCCGGCGGCGTCCTTCGACGCGACGCGATCCTCGGCGATGGTGCGGTCGATCGCGTCGAGGCGGCTCATCAACGCGTCGAGCGTCGCCGTGAAACGGTCCGCGGTATCCGGCTCGGCTGTCTTCGGCGGCGCGCTCGCGGGCTCGGGCGCGGAGGTCTCCTCCGGCGCGCGCCGCCTGCGGGCGGGCTTCTTCTCGGCCGGCAGCACGGACGCCATCCAGGTCTCGAGCGGGACGCCGGCACGAAGGGCGACCTCCCGAGCAGCCTCGATCACGTCCGGGTCGAAGCCCTCGAAGCTCGGGGTGGGATTGCGTCTCATCGTCGGACCTGGGATCGACAGCTTCCGGTGCCGGTCCTCGCGCCCCCCGCCCGTATCGCAGGTTGCGCGGACTGACCCGCCTGTCCGAACAATTAACTTTCTTGGTAAACACCCCGTTAAGCACGGTCGCCTTTCGGACGGTGCAATCTAGGGGGGCGGCGCAGCCTCCCCCAAGCACCCTCTTGCCCTCGCCCATCGAGATAGTTTACATATGAACTATCGAGGGACTCGCGGCGCGCCGCGCGGCCTCGGATGAGAAGGGCGCGCAGCCGCCCATGACGGAGGAATTCAGATGCCGAGCTATCGCGCCCCGGTCGAGGACGTGCTCTTCCTCCTGAACGACGTGCTCGGCTTCCACCGCCACGACAATCTCGCCGGCTTCGCGGACGCCTCGCCGGACGTGGTCGAGGCCGTGCTCTCGGAGGGGGGCAAGCTCGCCGAGGAACTGCTCGCGCCGCTCAACCTGTCCGGCGACCATGAGGGTTGCACCCGCCACGCGGACGGCTCGGTGACGACGCCGAAAGGCTTCAAGGCCGCCTACGACGCTTACTCGGCGGGCGGCTGGATGGGTCTCTCGGTGCCGGAGGAGTTCGGCGGCCAGGGCCTGCCCCAGACCCTCAACACGGCGATCCAGGAATTCGCCTCGTCCGCGAACCTCGCCCTCGCCATGTATCCGGGCCTGACCCAGGGCGCCGTCGCGGCGCTCCTCGTGCACGGCTCGGACGAGCAGAAGAAGACCTACCTGCCGAAGATGGTCGAGGGTGCCTGGACCGGCACCATGAACCTCACCGAGCCCCATTGCGGCACGGATCTCGGCCTCCTGAAGACCAAGGCCGTGCCGAACGGCGACGGCTCCTACGCGCTGACCGGCACGAAAATCTTCATCTCGGCCGGCGAGCACGACCTGTCCGAGAACATCGTGCATCTCGTCATCGCCCGCATCGAGGGCGCGCCGGCCGGCACCAAGGGCATCTCGCTCTTCGTGGTGCCGAAGTTCCTGGTGAACGCGGACGGCTCGGTGGGCGAGCGCAACGGCGTGTCCTGCGGCTCGATCGAGCACAAGATGGGCATCCACGGCAACTCGACCTGCGTCATGAACTACGACGGCGCCAAGGGCTGGCTCGTCGGCGAGGCCAACCGCGGGCTCAACGCCATGTTCGTGATGATGAACGAGGCGCGGCTCGCCGTCGGCGTGCAGGGGCTCGGCCAGTCCGAGGTCGCCTACCAGAACGCGGTGGCCTACGCGAAGGACCGCCTCCAGGGCCGCGCCCTCACCGGCGCCAAGGCGCCCGACAAGGCCGCCGACCCCATCATCGTGCATGCGGACGTGCGCCGCACCCTGATGCAGATCCGCGCCTTCAACGAGGCGGCCCGCGCCCTGGTGCTCTGGACGGCGCTGCAGGCCGACATCGTGCACCGCTCGCAGGATGCCAAGGAGCGGCAGGCGGCCGACGACCACATGGGCCTGATGACCCCGGTGGTGAAGGGCGTGCTCACCGACAAGGGCTTCGACAACGCGGTCGCCGCCCAGCAGATGTTCGGCGGCCACGGCTACATCGAGGAATGGGGCATGTCGCAGTTCGTGCGCGATGCCCGCATCGCCATGATCTACGAGGGCGCCAACGGCATCCAGGCGATGGACCTGATCGGCCGCAAGCTGCCCAAGGACGGCGGGCGCGCCATGATGACCTTCCTCGGCGAGGTCCAGACCTTCATCAAGGACCACGACGAGGACGAGACGCTGAAGGCCTTCACGGGCCCGCTCCAGGCGGCGCTCAACGACCTGCAGGGCGCGACCATGTGGTTCATGCAGAACGCGATGGCCAAGCCCGACAATGCGGGCGCCGGGGCCACCGACTACATGCACCTCCTCGGTCTTGTCGCGCTCGGCTACATGTGGGCCCGCATCGCCAAGGCCGCGGCCGCGAAGAAGCAGGCTGAGAACGGCGCGGCCGAGCGGATGGAGGCCAAGCTCGTCACCGGCCGCTTCTTCATGGAGCGTATGCTGCCGGAGACGGCTGTGCGCCTCACCCGGATCAAGGCGGGCGCCGAGACCACGATGGCGCTGCCGGTCGAGGCATTCTGAGAATGCCGGCTTGACGCAGGATCGAGCGCGGGTCCCCTCTCCCGTCCGGGAGAGGGACGGGGTGACGGACGCGACCTCTCCGGGTGCGGCCATCCCCTGACGACCCGGCCGGAGGACAACGAGGAAGACACCATGCCCGAGGCCTACATCTACGATCACGTCCGCACGCCCCGCGGGCGCGGCAAGCCGGACGGCTCGCTGCACGAGGTGACGGCGCTGCGGCTGGCCGAGGCGGCACTGCGCGCGATCCAGGAGCGCAACGCCCTCGACACCCGCCGCGTCGACGACGTGGTGCTCGGCTGCGTCGACCCGGTCGGCGAGGCGGGCGGCGACATCGCCCGAGCGGCGGCGCTCGTGGCCGATTACGGCACCCATGTCCCCGGCGTGCAGATCAACCGCTTCTGCGCCTCGGGCCTCGACGCGATCAATTTCGCCGCGGCCCAGGTCATGGCCGGACAGCACGACATGACGGTGGGCGGCGGCGTCGAATCGATGAGCCGCGTCGGGCTCGGCGCCTCGGGCGGGGCCTGGCCCGTCGATCCCCACATCGCCATCAAGTCCTACTTCATGCCGCAGGGCGTCTCGGCCGACCTGATCGCGACCAAGTACGGCTTCACCCGCGACGATTGCGACGCCTATGCGGTCCAGTCGCAGAAGCGCTCCGCCAAATCCTGGGACGAGGGCCTGTTCCGCAATTCGGTCGTGCCGGTGAAGGACGTCAACGGCATCACGCTTCTCGACCGCGACGAGCACATGCGGCGGGGCACCGACATGCAGTCCCTCGGCCAGCTCAAGCCCTCCTTCGTGCAGATGGGGCAGATGGGCGGCTTCGACGCGGTCGCGACGGACGCGCATCCCGACGTCGAGGCGGTCGACCACGTCCACCACGCCGGCAATTCGTCGGGCATCGTCGACGGTGCCGCGGCCGTGCTGATCGGCTCCCGGGAAGCCGGCGACGGGGCCGGTCTCAAGCCCCGCGCCCGCATCCGGGCCTTCGCCAATATCGGCTCGGACCCGGCCCTGATGCTGACCGGACCGGTCGACGTGACGCGCAAGGTCCTGAAGCGCGCCGGCCTGGACCTGTCCGACATCGACCTGTTCGAGATCAACGAGGCCTTCGCCTCCGTGGTCCTGCGCTTCCAGCAGGCTTTCGACCTCGACCCGGCGAAGGTAAACGTCAATGGCGGCGCCATCGCCATGGGCCATCCGCTCGGCGCCACCGGCGCGATGATCCTGGGCACGGTGCTCGACGAGCTGGAACGCACCGGCAAGGAGCGGGCCCTCGTGACGCTCTGCATCGGCGCCGGCATGGGCACGGCGACCATCATCGAACGGGTGTGAGAAACCGGGGGCCCGGGGGTGCGGCGCGGACGCCGCGCCTCCCAAACCCTTGCGCGGGCTGGTAGAGGGCGCGCGGCCGCCCCGACGCACGGGGCGGCCTCAAGAGACCAGCCATGGGAGAAACGCCACGATGACGCGACTGCTCGCCACCCTCTGCCTGACGACGGCTCTCGCCCTGCCGCTCGCCGCCCGCGCCGACGAGGCCGCGGACAAGCTCGCCGAGGCCAAGACCCTCGTTCAGAAGACCGTGATCAAGAACTTGGAGAACGGGTTCACCGTCGCCCTGGAGAAGACCGTCGCGCCGATGAAGGACGAGAAGGCCGATGCCGTCCGCAAGGAGGTGCGCGCCGAGTTCGAGAACCAGCGCGGCATCATGGTCGAAGGCTTGGCCAAGGAATACGCCGACAAGTTCTCGCTCGCCGAGCTGAAGCACATCAACGAGATCTACGACGACAAGACCTACCAGAAGTTCCAGACGATGAACGCCGATCCGTCCTCGACGGTGACCACGATCTCGCAGAACGCCGTCACGAAGCTCATCAACATGCTGACGATCGCCGCGGCCGGCGAGAACGGCGGCCCGGCCGGAATGCCGACGCCGAAATGAGGCCCGGCGCCTCGGGACGGACGGCCGTTCGATCGGCGCCGCCCTGACGCGAGGCGGCCGGAGCCCGACGGCTCCGGCCCCGCCCGGCGGACCGGCACCGAGACCATGACCCACGCGTCCTGCGCGAAGCGGGACGGCCCGAACGACCCGGCGGGGTGAGCAGCCTCACCGATGCCAACCCGAGGATCAGCGATGAATCTCACGAATTTCCGCTTCGAGACCGATGCCGACGGCATCGCGCTGGCCACCTGGGACATGCCGGGCCGCTCGATGAACGTCATCACCCCCGAGGTGATGGACGAGCTCGCGCGGATCGTCGACGCGGTCGCGGGCGACGCGGCCATCAAGGGCTGCGTCATCGCCTCGGGCAAGGACAACTTCTCGGGCGGCGCCGACCTCACCATGCTCCAGGGCCTCGGCCGCGAGTACGAGCGCCTCAAGGCCGAGCAGGGCGAGGAGGCCGCGATGCGCGCCTTCTTCGAGGAATCGCGGCGCCTCAGCCTGCTCTACCGGAAGCTCGAGACGAGCGGGAAGCCCTTCGCCGCGGCAGTCGCCGGCGTCTGCCTCGGCGGCGCCTTCGAGCTGGCGCTCGCCTGCCACCACCGCATCCTCGCCGACGACGACAGGACGCGGGTCGGCCTGCCCGAGATCAAGGTCGGGTTGTTTCCCGGCGCCGGCGGCACGCAGCGCGTGGCCCGCCTGATGCAGACCGGCGACGCGCTGCAGATGCTGTTCAAGGGTGAGCAGATCCGCCCGCTCATGGCGCGCAACATGGGCCTCGTCCACGCGGTCGCGCCGAAGGACGAGATCGTCGCCAAGGCGAAGGAGTGGATCCGAGCCGGCGGCTCGGCCGTGGCGCCCTGGGACGTGCCGAAGTTCAAGGCGCCGTCCGGCAAGGTCTACTCGCCCGCCGGGATGATGATCTGGCCGCCGGCGAACGCGATCTACCGCCGCGAGACGCACGACAATTACCCGGCCGCCAAGGCGATCCTCACCTCCGTCTACGAGGGTTTGCAACTGCCGATGGATCTCGCCCTCAAGGTCGAGAGCCGGCACTTCGCCCGGATCCTGCGCACCACGGAGGCGGCGGCGATGATCCGCACCCTGTTCATCTCGATGGGCGAGCTGAACAAGGGCGCGCGCCGGCCCAAGGACGTGGCTCCGACCGCCATCAGGAAGGTGGGCGTCGTCGGCGCGGGCTTCATGGGCGCGGGCGTCGCCTACGTCTCGGCCAATGCCGGCATGGAAGTCGTGCTGATCGACCAGTCGGTCGAGGCCGCCGAGAAGGGCAAGGCCTACGCCCACACGCTCGTCACCAACCAGATCAGCAAGGGCCGCGCCAAGACCGCCGACCGCGACGCGCTGCTCGCCCGCATCCATGCCAGCGCCGACTACGCGGACCTCAAGGATTGCGACCTCGTCATCGAGGCCGTCTTCGAGGACCCGAAGGTGAAGGCCGAGGTGATCGGGAAGGTCGAGGCCGTGATCGGCCCCGACGTGATCTTCGCGTCGAACACCTCCACCCTGCCGATCACGGGGCTCGCCAAGGCCTCGGGCCGGCCGGAGCAGTTCGTGGGCATCCACTTCTTCTCGCCGGTCGAGAAGATGATGCTCGTGGAGATCATCCGCGGCGGCACCACGGGCGAGCGCGCCGTCGCGACGGCCCTCGACTACGTGCGGGCGATCAAGAAGACGCCGATCGTCGTCAACGATTCCCGCGGCTTCTTCGCCAATCGCTGCGTCCTGGCCTACGTTCTCGAAGGCCACAAGATGCTGTTGGAGGGCGTGCCCCCCGCCATGATCGAGGCGGCCGGGCGCATGGCCGGCATGCCGGTCGGCCCGCTCTCGCTCAACGACGAGGTGGCGCTCGACCTGGGCCTCAAGATCGCCCGCGCCACCGAAGCTCAGCTCGGCGCCGACGCGGTCGATCCGGGCCAGATGAAGCTCCTCACCGCGCTCGTCGAGACCCACGGCCGACTCGGACGCAAGAACAAGAAGGGCTTCTACGATTATCCCGAGGGCGCGCCGAAGCGCCTCTGGCCCGGCCTCAGGGACCTGCAGCCGGCCCGCCTCGATCCGGATGCGGTGGATGTGGAGGAGTTGAAGCATCGCCTGCTCGTCGTCCAGGCGCTGGAGGCGGCCCGCACCGTCGGCGAGGGCGTGATCACGGACCCGCGCGAGGCCGATGTCGGCTCCATCCTCGGCTTCGGCTTCGCACCCTTCACGGGCGGCGCCCTCTCCTACATCGACTTCATGGGCGCCAAGGCCTTCGTCGATCTCGCCCACGGCCTCGAGGCCAAGCATGGACCCCGCTTCGGCGTGCCGGACAACCTCCTGCGCATGGCCGAGACCGGCGGCACCTTCTACGGCGAGGCGGCCCAGCAAGCCGCGTGAGCGGACGGGAGCGGGATCGGATCCTTGGGGCGAGGTCGCGCTCCCGGCCCCCGCCCTCTTCCCAAAGCGAGAGGACGCCCGTCGCCCTGACGGGCACCCTCGTCCGGGGCTCGATCGGGCTTAAGCCGCCTGCACGCGCCGCACCCGCTCCGGCTCGACCCGGTGGCCGGCCGGCGCGCCCTCGATCAGGCGGCGCAGGCGCTCGACGTCGGCGTGGTTGGCCGAGATCAGGTCGGTGACGTCGCCATCCACCATCGCGTCGACGTGACGGCAGCGGCGGCGGTTCCGCCCGGCCATGCAGGAGCAGCGGAGATAGAGCCCGAAGGGTTTCTCCTCCAACGCGACCTCGTAGCGGTTGCCGGTGCTGCCACGAATCATGACGCGGATCTCGTCCGGAGCCTGCCGCGCGCGGCGAGCGGCGAACAGGGCGCGGCCGGACACGCCTTCGCGCGCGGGCGGCGGCCGGTCGGGTCCCGGCGCGAGCCGGGTCACCGGCATCGGCAGCACCCGCGCGAGCCCGGCGACGTCCCCTGCCCCTGTCTCTCGCACGGCCGCGAGCGCGATCTCGGCGCAGGCATAGGCGTCCTCGCCCGCGTCGTGATGCTCGAAGCGGATGCCGAGGCGCCCCGCCACCTTGCCGAGCCCGCAGCCGGCCGGATCCGGGAAGACCCCCCGGGCGATCTGCAGGGTGCAGAGGTAGGAGAAGGCGGGCACCGGCCGGCCGTGGGCGGCGAGCGAGGCGCGCAGCACCCCCATGTCGAAGGGCGCGTTGTGGGCGAGGATCAGCCCGCGTTCGAGATCGGGCAGGAATTCCGCCATCACCTCCGGAAAGGCGGGCTTGTCGCGAACGTCGGCCGGCAGGATGCCGTGGACGCGGATGTTGCCGGGCGAGAAGCGCAGCTCCGGCGGGCGGATCAGGCGCGATTCGCGCCGGACGACGCGCCCACCCTCGATCCAGGCGAGCCCGACCGCGCAGGCGCTTTCGCGCCGCTCGTTCGCCGTCTCGAAGTCGATCGCCAGGCAGGTCATGGCGCGGACGATAGGGGTTCGGGGACTCGCCACGCAACCGTGAAGGCGCCGGCGCGGCAGACTGACGTCGCCGGCGCGGTCCGCCTCAGGCGCTCTCGAGCATCGCGATCCACTCGTCCTCGGAGACGACCCGCACCTTGTGCTTCTCGGCGTCCTTGAGCTTCGAGCCGGCGCCGGGACCGGCGACCACGAGGTCGGTCTTGGCCGAGACGGAGCCCGAGACCTTGGCGCCGAGCCGCTCGGCCGTGGCCTTGGCCTCGTTGCGGGTCATCCGCTCCAGCGAGCCCGTGAAGACCACGGTCTTGCCGGCGAAGAGCGCCGAGGAGCCTGCCGCCTGCATCGGCTCGACCGTGACTTCGGCGAGAAGCGCCCGCACGGCCTCGTCGTTGTGGGGCTCGGCGAAGAACTGGATCAGCGAATCCGTCGCCACCGGCCCGATCTCACTGTCGTCGGCGAAGACGTGATAGGCCTCGCCCGGCTGCTGCGCGGCCGCCCGGGCGAGCGCCGCCTCGGCCGCCTCCAGGCTCCCGAAATGGGCCGTCAGGCTCTCGCGCTGGGACGCCGTGAGGCGGGCGCGGAAGCCGTCCTCGCCGTCGGACACGTCCGCCTGCAGGAGCCGGTCGCGGGTCGTCGGGCCGATCCGCGGAACGGTCGAGAGCTCGATCCAGTCCGGTCCCGCCTGCGCGTCGGCGGCGGCCCGCAGGGCCTCCATCAGGGCCGGCATGTCGGCGAAGCGCTTGGCGAGCGCCTTGGCCGTCGATTCGCCGATCTGCGGGATGCCGAGGGCGAACAGCAACCGGTTGAGGGGCAGGTGGCGGCGGGCCTCGACCGCCGCGACGAGGTTCTTGATCGCCTTGTCCTCGTCCTCGCCCTTCTTCTTGGCGGCCTTCTTCGGCGGCGGCTCGCCGGCGGCGCGCCGCTCGGCGGAGAGCGCCTCGCGCCGGGCCACGACGGCGGCCTTCAGACGATCGAAATCGAGGCGGAACAGGTCCGCCGGCTGGCGCACGACGCCCGCGTCGAACAGCACTTCGATGTAGGTCTCCCCGAAACCCTCGATGTCGAAGGCGTTGCGCGAGACGAAGTGCTTCAGCCGCTCGATGCTCTGGGCCGGGCAGATCAGGCCGCCGGTGCAGCGGCGCACCGCGTCGACCTTGCCCGTGCGGGGGTTCGTCTCGCGCACCGCGCGGCTTCCGCAGGCAGGGCAGAGGGTCGGGAAGGCATAGGGCACGGAATCCGCGGGGCGCTTCTCGATGACGACGTCCATCACCTTCGGGATGACGTCGCCCGCCCGCTGCACCACGACGGTGTCGCAGACCCGGATGTCGCGGCCGTCGCGGATCGGCTCGCCATCGGCCCCGACACCCTGCACGTACCCCTCGTTGTGGAGCGTCGCGTTCGACACCACGACACCGCCGACCGTGACGGGGCGGAGCTTGGCGAGCGGGTTCAGCGAGCCCGTGCGCCCGACATTGATCTCGATATCCTCCACCACCGTGAAGGCTTTCTGCGCCGCGAATTTGTGCGCGAGCGCCCAGCGCGGCGCCCGCGAGACGAAGCCGAGCCGCCGCTGCAGGCCGAGGTCGTTCACCTTGTAGACGACGCCGTCGATGTCGTAGCCGAGGTCGGGCCGCGCCTCCTCGATCGCACGGTAATGGGCGAGCATCGCGGGCGCGCCGTCGCAGAGCGCGGTCCGCGGGTTCACGGGCAGCCCCCAGGCCCGGAACCGGTCGATGACGCCGGCCTGCGTGCCCTCGAAGGCCGGCACGACCTCGCCCCAGGCATAGGCGAAGAACCGCAGTGGCCGCGAGGCCGTGATCGCGGGGTCGAGCTGGCGCAGCGAGCCCGCCGCGGCGTTTCGCGGATTGGCGAAGAGCGGCTTGCCCGCCGCTTCCTGGCGGGCATTGATGGCACCGAAATCCGCGTGGCTGAGATAGACCTCGCCGCGCACCTCGCAGACCTCCGGCACGTCCGCGCCCGTCAGCGTCTCGGGAATGTCCTGGACGGTGCGCGCGTTCGCTGTGACGTTCTCGCCGACCTCGCCGTCGCCGCGGGTCGCCGCCGTGACGAGGCGGCCGCGCTCGTAGCGGAGCGACAGGGACAGTCCGTCGATCTTCGGCTCGGCGGTGAAGGCGAGCGGCTCGCCCTCCGGCCAGTTCAGGAAGCGCCGGACGCGGGCGACGAACTCCTCGACCTCCTCGTCCGCGAAGGCGTTGCCGAGCGACAGCATCGGCACCGCGTGGCGCACCTTGGCGAATTTCTCCGAGGGCTTCGCGCCGACCGAGGCGCTCGCGGCGCCGGTGCCCGCGAGATCGGGGAAGCGAGCCTCGACCGTCTCGAGCTGGCGGCGCAGCGCGTCGTATTCCGCATCCGTCATGATCGGCGCGTCGGAGCCGTGATAGGCCTCGTCGGCCTCGGCGATCTCGACGGAGAGGGCTTCGTGCCGGGCCTTGGCCTCCGCCTCGGTCATCGCCTCGACCGCGTCGGCAGCGAGGGTCCTGTCCTGTGAGGCGTGTCGAGCGGCCATGGGGCGTGGCGTGTGTCCGGTGTCGGTTCAGGGCGGGGGCGAAACCTAGCCCAACGGCGCGGCGGTGGCGACGCAGCCGGGCACAGAATATCGGGGACGGCTGCCGACCACGTGTAACCGCGGCGGCGCCGCGGCGAATGGCCCGGCACGGGAACTCTCTCGTGCCATCGTGCGTCCGCGTTCGAGTGCGAATCTGGCGCCGAGCTTGCGCCCCGCACCATCACCCTCCCCAGCCGGATCCTCGAAGCCGCCCTCTCGATGCCCGCATCCGCACTGCCCCGAACCCTCCCCCGGCCCTGGCGAGACCGCGCCGGCCGCCTCTCCGGGTTGAAGCTCGCGGTGTTCCTGGCCGCGCTCGCGCCCGGGCTGTATCTCGCCGCCGCCTACGCCCTCGACGCTCTCGGCGCGAAGCCGATCACGGCTCTCCTGCACGGGACCGGGGAGTGGTGCATCCGTTTCCTGCTGCTCTCGCTCGCGGTGACGCCGCTGCGGCGGATCGCGAACTGGCCGAAGCTGATCAACCTGCGGCGGATGCTGGGGCTGACGGCCCTCGCCTACGCGCTGATCCACCTCGCCCTCTACGTGGTGGATCAGAACTTCATCCTGACGAAGGTCGTGTCCGAGATCGCGTTCCGGTTCTACCTGACGATCGGCTTCGTCGCGCTCCTCGGCCTGATCGCCCTCGGGATCACCTCGACCGACGCGGCGATCCGCCGGATGGGGCAGGCCTGGAACCGGCTCCACCGCATCGTCTACGCGGTCACGGCGCTCGGCCTGTTCCACTACTTCCTGCAGTCGAAGATCGACGTGTCCGACCCGGTGTTCTGGACCGGCCTGTTCCTGCTTCTGATGGGCTGGCGCCTGATTCAGCGCTTCCGGATCCCGATGAGCCCGCTGCCGCTCCTCGGCCTCGCGGTGGCGACGGGCGCCGCCACAGCCCTCCTCGAGGCGGCGTGGTACGGTCTGAAAAGCGGCGTGCCGGCGGGCATGGTGCTCGGCGCCAATCTCGACTTCTCCTACGTGATCCGCCCTGCCTGGTGGGTGCTCGCGGCGGGGCTCGTGCTTCCGCTCGTCAACATTCTCCGCGGATTGCCGGCGCCGGGACCTCTCGGTACGCGCCCGGCCCGATCGCGCGTGGTGCCGGCCGAGTAGCGGTCGGCGCCGGAGCTTGCCGACGCACGCGGGATGCCCGACAAGCCGGCCTTTGGACGAGGCGGGCGAGGACATGAGAGCGACGCGCACGGTTCTGGCAAGTCTGGCCCTGTTCACGCTGGCCACCGGCGCGCGGGCCGCCTGCATCCGGCCGGAGCCCCCGCCTCCGGACTCGAAGCCCGCCAAGCCGGCGCTGCCGGAAAAGCCGGCCTGCCTCGATGCCAAGGGCGGCTGCCCGGGATGGGAAGCCTACAGCTACAACGACGCCGTGAAGGCCTACAACGTGCAGGCGCAGGCCTTCCGCCCGCTCGCCGAAGCCTACGTCCAGAAGCTCAATGCCTACGTGAAGGCGAGCGCGGATTACGCGCAGTGCGAGGTGAAGACGTTGCAGTAGGCGCAACCGGCGACCTTCGCGGGAGGCCGGCGTCATGGTAGTTTCGGTGCCATGAGCGCGCAGCCTCAAGCCATCATGACGGTCGAGGAATTTCTGTCATGGGCGGAGGGACGGCCCGGGCGCTATGAACTCATCGATGGCTTGGTGGTCGCGATGTCGCCGCAGCGCGTCCGGCACGCGGAAACGAAGCTGGCCATCCACGATGCGCTGCGCGCCGGCTTGCAGGCGGCCGAACTGCCCTGCCGCCTGCTTCCCGACGGTATGACAGTGCGCATCGATCGTGTGACGGCGTTCGAGCCGGATGCCCTGATCTATTGCGGCGAACGACTCGACGGCGACGCGGTCGAGGTACGAGACCCGATCGTCGTCGTCGAAGTGCTGTCGCCCGGCACGCGGAACACCGATACGGTGCGAAAGCTCGAGGGCTATTTTCAGGTCGCGAGCATCCTCCACTACCTGATCGTGCATCCGCAACGGCGGGTCGTCATCCACCACCGGCGGGGTGCCGCAGGTCTCATCGAGACGCGCATCGTGTCCGATGGCGCGCTGGACCTCAGCCCTCCGGGCCTCTCGCTTCGCGTGGACGATCTGTTTCCGGCGAGCTGACACCGCGGCTTGACCCCTGCCGGCCCGGGTGCGAGAGCGCGCCCACGCTTCCCGACCGCTTGCGCAGGATGCCCAGATGACCGAACCCCTCGACCTCCTCGTCCTCGGCAATGCCATCGTGGACGTCATCGCCCGCACGGACGACGCGTTCCTCACGGCTCAGGGCGTGCACAAGGGCGCCATGCAGCTCATCGACGAGGCGCGGGCGGAGGAGCTGTTCTCCGTGATGGGGCCGGCCACCATCGTCTCGGGCGGCTCGGGCGCGAACACGGCTGTCGGCGCGGCGCTGCTCGGCGCGAAGACCGGCTTCGTGGGCAAGGTCCGCGACGACGAGCTCGGCGGCCTGTTCGCTCACGACCTGAAGGCGACCGGGGTCCGCTTCGGCGTCGCCGCCGCGACGGAGGGGCCGGCGACCGCGCGCTGCTTCGTGCTCGTGACGCCGGACGGCGAGCGCACGATGAACACCTATCTCGGCGCCTGCCAGGGCCTCTCGCCGGCCGACGTGGACGAGGCCGCCGTGGCGCGCGCGCGCGTCACGTACCTCGAAGGGTATCTCTGGGACCCGCCGGCCGCGAAGGACGCCTTCCGCAAGGCCGTGAAGATCGCCCACAATGCCGGGCACGCCGTGGCGCTCACGCTCTCCGACGCCTTCTGCGTCGGGCGCTACCGCGAGGAATTCCTGGGCCTCATCCGCGACGGCAGCATCGACATCCTGTTCGCGAATATCGGCGAGCTGAAGAGCCTCTACGAGACCGAGGACGGCGACGCGGCGATCCGGGCGCTGCGCGACGAGCGCGACAACCACGGCCGCCACCTGCTGGGGCTCGTCACCCGCTCGGAGGACGGCTCGGTCGTCGTGAAGGGCGGTGAGATCCGCAGCGTCGGCGTCTCGCCGGTCCGCGAGGTGGTCGATTCGACGGGCGCGGGGGACCTTTTCGCGGCCGGCTTCCTGGCCGGGCACGCGCGGGGCCTCGACTACGTGTCGAGCGCCCGCCTCGGAGCCCTCGCCGCCGCGGAGGTGATCCAGCACATCGGGGCGCGCCCTCAATCGGATCTCGTCGCGCTCGCCCGCGAGCAGCGGCTGCTCTGAGGGCGGCGGAGGCTCACGGCCTCACGAGCACCTTGCCGATCGCCTCCCGCCGCTTGAGGATGCCGAGCGCCTCCGCGTAATCCTCGAGCGCGTAGACGCCGTGGACCTTCGCGGTGAGGCGCCCCTCGGCGACCCAGTCGAGAAGCTGGCGCTGGTTCGCCTGATGGGCCTCGGGCTCGCGCTCGACGAACACGCCCCAGTGCACGCCGAGCACGTCGACGCCCTTGAGGAGCACGAGGTTGAGCGGCAGGCGCGGGATCTCGCCCGCCGCGAAGCCGACGACGAGGAAGCGGCCCTTCCAGGCGAGAGCCCGCAGGGCCGGCTCCGCATAGGCGTCACCGACCGCATCGTAGACCACGTCGACGCCCTCGCCCCCGGTCAGCGCCTTGAGGTCGTCGCGCAATGTCTCCGGCTTGTAGACCAGGGTCTCGTGCGCCCCGTGCGCGCGGGCGACCGTGAGCTTCTCCTCCGACGAGGCGCAGGCGATCACCCGGGCGCCGAGGACCGCCCCGAGCTCCACGGCGGCGAGCCCCACGCCGCCCGAGGCGCCGAGCACTGCCAGCGTCTCCCCCGGCCGAAGGCGAGCACGGTCCCGCAAGGCGTGGAGCGAGGTCCCGTAGGTGATGGTGAGCCCGGCCGCCTGCTCGTCGGAGACGCCGTCCGGCACGCGGGTGAGGTGGTTCGCGGCGACTGCGACGCGCTCGCGGGCCGTGCCGTACCGGACGTGCACGATGACCCGGTCGCCGACCGAGAAGCCCTCGACCCCCGGTCCCAGCGCCTCGATGACGCCGCAGGCCTCACCAGCGGGCGAGAAGGGCAAGTCCGGCTTCACCTGGTAGCGGCCCGCGATGATCAGCGTGTCGAAGAAATTCAACGCGGCGACCGTCACGCGCACCACCGCCTCGCCCGGACCCGGCTCCGGATCGGGCAGCGTCTCGATGACGAGATCCTCGGGTCCCCCGAGGCGTGTGCACAGCAAGGCCTTCATCGCGCGTCTCCGCCGGTCCGGCCGTGCTTGCCGGAATCGGTCGCGCGCAGCAAGCGGGGCTCAGCCCCGCGCGTAGGTTCCGGTGAGCCGGCCCTTCGCCAGGACGTGGCCCTTCATGGCGTCGAGGAGCGCCGTTCGGCCCGGCGAGGCCGGCAGGTCGAGGGTCTGGTCGAGGGCGTAGACCTGGAAGACGTAGCGATGCGGCCCGTGCCCGTTCGGCGGGTCGGGCGGCAGGTACTGGTCTCTCAGGAAGCTGTTCCGGCCGAGGTTGAGGTGGACACCGGGCCCGTTGGGACTCGCGATCCCGCCCTCGGGCAACGCATCGTCCGTGCCCGCAAGGTTCCAGACGATGAGATGGACGAGCGGGTTCGGCGTCGGGCTGTCCGCGTCCTCGACAAGGATCACGACGCTGTGGGCGCCCTGCGGCAGGCCTCTCCAGGCGAGCGGCGGCGAGACCCCGGCGCCGTCCTCCGTGAAGCGGGCGGGCATCGGCGCCTCGTCGGCGAAGGCCCTGCTCGACACGCTGATCGTGGCCGGAACGTCCCCGAAGGACGCGTGGTAGGCGGTCTTCTCCAGACCGGCCTTGAGACCCGCGAGGGCCTCGCCGACCGCATGCGGGATCTTCTCGAGCATCGACGCCTCCTGTGCCTTCCGGCATCAACGGGAGCCGACGCCCGAGGTTCAGGCGGGGGGACGCTCGGCAGCGATCATGTAGTTGACGCCCGTGTCGCGGCTCGCCCGCCACGTGTCACCGAGCGGGTTGTAGACGACCCCCGTCGTGTCGGTGACGACGAGCCCGCCCGCCTCGACGGCGCGGGTCAGCTCGGCCGGCGTCACGAACTTCTCCCAATCGTGCGTGCCCTTCGGCAGCCAGCGCAGGACGTACTCGGCCCCGACGATGGCGAGGGCGAAGGAGCGCATCGTCCGGTTGATCGTGGCGGCGAACATCAGGCCGCCGGGCTTCACGGCCTCGGCCGCCTTGCGCACGAAGGCCGGCATGTCGACGACGTGCTCGACGACCTCCATGGCGAGGACGATGTCGAAGCGCTCGCCCGCGTCGACCACGGCCTCGATCGTCTCGGACCGGTACGCGACCGGCACGCCCTCGCTCTCCGCGTGAGCCCGGGCGACCCGGATGTTCTCGGCGGCGGGATCGAGCCCGGTCACCCGCGCGCCGAGCCGGGCCAGCGGCTCCGACAGAACCCCGCCCCCGCAGCCCACATCGACGAGGCTCAGGCCGTCGAGGGCGAAGGGCGCGTTCGGGTCGCGCCCGAAATGGCGGCAGGCGGCGTCGCGGATGTAGGCGAGGCGGACCGGGTTGAAGCGGTGCAGCACGCGCATCGGGCCGCGCTCGTCCCACCACGTGGCCGCGAGGGCATCGAAACGTGCGACCTCGTCGCGGTCGATGGAGGAGGCTCGGGCGGAAGCGCCGGAGGAGGCTTGGGAAACGGGCATCGGCTCCGCGGGATATCGGCGCCCGGCGATCGGGCTCTTGATTGACAGCTGGATGCACCCCTTGTACCCGCCGAAGCCCGGCCCGGTACAGCCGCAATGCGGCCCGGGCACTCGGACGTGCGCCTCGTGGCGCTCCCGGACAGGCCCGAAAAGAATCGACGCGGACGCGACATGCCCCGTTTGGTGATGAAATTCGGCGGCACTTCGGTCGCCACCGTGGACCGGATCCGCAATGTGGCGCGCCACGTCGCCCGCGAGGTCGCGGCCGGCTACGACGTCGCCGTCGTGGTCTCGGCCATGTCCGGCAAGACGAACGAGCTCGTCGGCTGGGTGAAGGACGCCAACACCCTCTACGACGAGGCGGAGTACGACACCGTCGTCGCCTCGGGCGAGCAGGTCACCTCCGGCCTTCTCGCCGTGGCGCTGCGCAAGGACGGCATCACGGCGCGCTCCTGGCAGGGCTGGCAGATCCCGATCGAGACCTCGGACGCGCACGGCTCGGCCCGCATCGCCCGGATCGACGGGGCGAACCTCGATGCCGGGTTCAAGCGCGGCGAGGTCGCGGTGATCTCCGGCTTCCAGGGCATCCACCCCGAGACCGGCCGCATCACGACGCTCGGGCGCGGCGGCTCTGACACCAGCGCCGTCGCGGTGGCGGCCGCCATCGGCGCGGAGCGCTGCGACATCTACACCGACGTGGACGGCGTCTACACCACCGACCCTCGGATCGTGCCGAAGGCCAAGCGCATGGAGCGCGTGACCTTCGAGGAAATGCTGGAGATGGCCTCGCTCGGCGCCAAGGTGCTGCAGGTCCGCTCCGTGGAACTCGCCATGGTGCACCGCGTGCCGACCACGGTGCGGTCGAGCTTCGATCCGCCGGACGCCGCCCGCCCCGGCACCCTCATCTGCGACGAGGACGACATCGTGGAACAGCAGATCATCACCGGCATCGCCTTCGCGAAGGACGAGGCGCAGATCACGCTCCGGGCGGTCAAGGACAGCCCCGGCGTCGCCGCGGCCATCTTCGGCCCCCTGGCCGATGCCAACATCAACGTCGACATGATCATCCAGACCGTGTCCGGCGACCAGTCGACCACCGACATGACCTTCACGGTGCCCGAGGCCGATTACGAGCGCACCCGCACGATCCTCGACAGCCAGCGCGAGACGATCGGCTACGGCCAGATCGAGGGCGCGACCGAGGTGGTCAAGGTCTCGGCGATCGGCGTCGGCATGCGCAGCCATGCCGGCGTCGCGGCGAAGGCCTTCCGGGCGCTCGCCCAGAAGGGCATCAACATCCGCGCCATCACCACATCTGAGATTAAGTTCTCCGTCCTCATCGACGCGGCCTATACAGAGCTTGCCGTTCGCACGCTCCACTCGCTATACGGCCTCGATCAGGCCTGAACCTCCGCGCTGGTGCGGCTGGCGCCCGAGTGGCGCTAAGGTTGCACCGGCCGCCAGGTTGGATTGACGAGACGATGCCCGCTGCGCCTGGAGGCCCGCGCCTGCTGCTGCGCCGCCTCCGCGAAGCGATGGCGGAGCCGGTCAGCGCACAGGCGCGCCTCGACCGCATCGTGGTCCTCATCGCCGCCAACGTCGTCGCCGAGGTCTGCTCGGTCTACGTCCTGCGCGACGACAACGTCCTCGAGCTCTTCGCCACCGAGGGCCTCAACCGGGAGGCCGTGCACCTCACGCGCCTGCGCGCGGACGAGGGCCTCGTGGGCCTGATCGCGCGCACGGCCGAGCCGCTCTCCCTCTCCGACGCGCAGTCGCATCCCGCCTTCTCGTATCGCCCCGAGACGGGCGAGGAGGCCTACCACGCCTTCCTCGGCGTGCCGCTGCTGCGCGCCGGGAACACGCTCGGCGTGCTGGTGGTCCAGAACAAGACCTACCGGGTCTATTCCGAGGAGGAGATCGAGGCGCTCCAGACCACCGCCATGGTGCTGGCCGAGATGATCGCCTCGGGCGAGCTGCAGAGCCTCGCGCCCGGGGCGGGGCCGGCCGGCCGGCGCCCGGTGAGCCAGCGGGGCGTCGCGCTCGCCGAGGGAATCGGCCTCGGCCACGTGGTGCTGCACGAACCTCGCATCATCGTGAAGACGCTGATCGCCGAGAATGTCGAGCGCGAGGTCGAGCGCCTGGAACGGGCGATCGGCGAGGTCCGCTCGGCGATCGACGATCTCGTCGAGCGGGGCGATTCCATCGGCACCGGCGAATCCCGCGAGGTCCTCGAGACCGTCCGCATGTTCGCGCACGACAAGGGCTGGCTGCGCCGCATGCGCGAGGCCGTGCATTCCGGCCTCACCGCGGAGGCCGCGGTGGAGCGCGTGCAGTCCGACAATCGCGCCCGGATGCTGCGCCAGAGCGATCCCTACCTGCGCGACCGCCTTCACGATCTCGACGACCTCGCCAACCGCCTGCTGCGCCAGCTCATCGGCTCGCAATCGGCCGAGGGCGCGGGCCACCTGCCCGAGAACGCGATCCTCGTCGCCCGCTCGATGGGCCCGGCCGCTCTGCTCGATTACGACCGCACCCGCCTGCGCGGCGTCGTGCTGGAGGAAGGCGGCCCGACGAGCCATATCGCGATCGTCGCGCGCGCGCTCGGCATCCCCGCCGTCGGCGAGGTCGCGAACGCGACCGCCCTGTGCGATTCGGCCGACGCGATCATCGTCGACGGCGTCTCGGGCGAGATCCACGTCCGCCCGAGCCCGGAGGTCGAGGCCTCCTACGCCGAGATGGTGCGGCTGCGCGCCCGCCGGCAGGAGCAGTATCGCGCGCTGCGGGATGTGCCGGCGGTCACCCGCGACGGCGTGCGCATCGGCCTGCATCTGAACGCGGGCCTGCTCGTCGACCTCACGCACCTGCACGAGACCGGCGCCGAGGGGATCGGCCTGTTCCGCACCGAGCTGCAATTCATGGTGGCCGAGCGCATGCCGTCCGCCGTGGAGCAGCAGAATCTCTACGAATCGGTCTTCGCCGCCACCGGCGACAAGCCGGTCACGATCCGCACGCTCGACATCGGCGGGGACAAGATCCTCCCCTACATGCCCAAGCTCGAGGAGGAGAATCCCGCCCTCGGCTGGCGCGCCATCCGCATCGGCCTCGACCGGCCGGCCCTGCTGCGGGTGCAATTGCGCGCGCTCCTCAAGGCCTCTGGCGGGCGCCCCCTCAAGATCATGTTCCCGATGGTGGCGACGGTCGACGAGTTCGTCCGCGCCAAGGCGATCGTCGACCGGGAGAAGGCGCATCTGCGCCGCCACGGGCACCCGCTGCCGAGCGATTGCCGCCTCGGCGCGATGATCGAGGTGCCCTCGCTGCTCTTCCAGCTCGACGAGCTGACGAAGCACGCGGACTTCCTCTCGGTCGGCTCGAACGACCTCATGCAGTTCCTGTTCGCGGTCGACCGCGAGAACCGCCGCGTCGCCGACCGTTTCGACCCCTTGAGCGCACCGGCCTTGCGGGCCTTCCGCATCATCGCCGAGCGCGCCAACGCGGCGGGCTGCCCGGTCACCGTCTGCGGGGAGATCGGCGGGCGCCCCCTCGAAGCCATGACCCTGATCGGCCTCGGCTTCCGCGATCTCTCGATGTCGCCGGCGGCGATCGGCCCGGTGAAGGCGACGGTGCTCAGCATGGATGCCGCCGCCGTCGGCGCGCTGATCGAGGCGGAGCTCACGCGCAGCAGCGACGGCGAGAGCTTGCGGCCCGCGCTGACGGCCTTCGCCAAGGCGCACGGCGTGCCTATCTAGAGGCACCCCGCGGAATTCTCGCCCCGGCGCCACGGCGCGGAGGCAGCGCGGGGAGTTCCGCGGGGACGCCTGACCCCGCACATCGTCGGCTCGCTCCCCTGCCGCCGCACCCGTTCGGCGGCCGGCCGCCGGGCCCGGCCCGCGCCGAGCCCCGTCCTCCCATGTCCCCTTTCAGGCGAGAGTATCATCCGGGCGATGACCCCATTCCCTCCCGACCGCCTCGACGCGATCCTGGCCCGCCACGACATCGCCACCGCGACGCTCAGCGCCGGTTCGGCCGACGCCGACACCTTCGTGCAGCTCTCCCGTGAACTCGCCGAGCTCGATCCCGTCGTCGCGGGCATCCGCGCCTATCGGGCCGCCGACGCCAATTTCCGGGGCGTGGTGGCGCTGATCGACGAGCCGGGCAGCGATCCCGAGATGCGGGCGCTCGCCGCCGAGGAGAAGCCCGAGGCGGAGGCGATGCTCGAGGCCGCGCACCGGGCCCTGCAGCTGATGCTGCTGCCGAAGGACGCGGCCGACGAGAAGAGCGCCATCCTCGAGGTGCGCGCCGGCACGGGCGGCGACGAGGCGGCGCTCTTCGCGGGCGACCTCTTCCGCATGTACGCGAAATACGCCGAGGCGAAGGGCTGGAAGGTCGAGGTGATCTCGGAGAGCGAGGGCACGGTCGGCGGCTACCGCGAGATCGTGGCCGAGGTGAAGGGACGGGGCGTCTTCGCCCGCCTCAAGTTCGAGAGCGGCGCCCATCGGGTCCAGCGGGTGCCGGAGACCGAGACGCAGGGGCGCATCCACACCTCCGCGGCGACGGTGGCGGTGCTGCCGGAGGCGGAGGAGGTCGACATCGTCATCAACGAATCCGACCTGAAGATCGATACGATGCGTGCGCAGGGCGCCGGCGGCCAGCACGTGAACAAGACCGAATCCGCGATCCGGGTGACGCACCTCCCGAGCGGCATCGTCGTCTTCGTCCAGGAGGAGCGCTCGCAGCACAAGAATCGCGCCCGGGCGATGTCCCTCCTGCGCGCCAAGCTGTTCGATGCCGAGCGCACGGCCAAGGACGCGGCCCGGGCCGCGGACCGCAAGGCGCAGGTAGGCTCGGGCGATCGCTCGGAGCGGATCCGTACCTACAATTTCCCGCAGGCGCGGGTGACGGACCACCGCATCAACCTGACCCTCTACAAGCTCCCCGAGATCCTCGACGGGACGGCGCTCGATGAACTGGTCGACGCGCTCGTGACCGAGCATCAGGCCGAGCTTCTCGCCGCAGAGGGCATGGCCTGAGGCCCCGATGAATCCGCCGCGCTTCGCGCCCGACCTCTCGCGCCGCGCCGCGCTGCGGCTCGTCGAACGGATCCTCGCGGCGTCCGGAAACGAGGGCGCGGTCGGCGACGCCCGCTTCCTCGTACCCGGCATCCTCGGGCTCTCGCCGCTCGACCTCGCAACGCGCGGTGACGTGCTCATCGGCGCTGAGGGCGCCACTACCCTCGACGCGGCCGTGGCGCGGCGCCTCTCGGGCGAGCCCGTGGCGCGCATCCTGGGGGCCTGGGAATTCTGGGGCCTGCCGTTCCGGCTCTCGAGCGAGACCCTGGTGCCGCGCCCCGACACGGAGACGCTCGTCGAGGCGGCCCTCGCGGCGCTGCCGGGTCGCGACGGCCCGCCCTCCCGGATCCTCGACCTCGGTACCGGATCCGGCTGCCTCCTCGTGGCGATCCTGAGCGAGGCGCGGGGCGCCTACGGTGTCGGCCTCGACCGTTCCGAGGGCGCGCTGCGGACCGCGCGGGAGAATGCCCGGCTGAACGGCGTGGAGGCGCGGGCCGGCTTCGTCCTTGGGGATTGGTGCGCGAGCCTGCGCGGCCCCTTCGACCTGATCGTCTCGAACCCGCCCTACATCGCGAGCGGCGTGATCCCGAGCCTGTCACCGGAGGTGCGCCTGCACGATCCGACGCTCGCGCTCGACGGCGGAATTGACGGGCTCGACGCCTATCGGCGCATCATCGCCGAGGTGATGAGAGGCGATCTCCTGCGTGAGGAGGGCTCCCTCTGCTTCGAGGTCGGGCACGACCAGGCGGAGAGCGTTCGCGGCCTTGGGATCGGGGCGGGTCTTGAAGACGCCGCAATCCGGTACGATCTGGCAGGACATGCGCGGGTCGTGGCGCTACGCCGCAGTCCGGCAGCGGGCTCGCGGCGAAAATCCTAGGCCGATCATCGCGTTCGCATGAAAAAAAGCTTGTTGTGCCGGGTTCGAGCCGTTAATCTCCAGGGTGCAGATCGCGAACGGTCCGTTAAGTCGGGCAGCGGTAAGGTTGGCGACGATCCCTCCCGCCGAGCTGTTCCAGATCTCCTCACCACCGAGCAGGCGCGTTTCAGGTGTCGCGATGCGGCTCGGTGACATTCGAACCTGACAATCGAACGGCGTCTCGGACGCATGCGCAGGCCCCGATTGGACGGGACGGACCGCCAGCACGGCAAGCGGATCACGGATCACTCGGGACGGGCATCGTCCGTCGGCGAAGGGGTCCGGAGCGAAGCCTGCCGGATGCGACCGGATCAACAGACGCGCTTATCGCACGAATGAGGGTCAATCGAGACCGATGAGACCAAACCAGAATAGACGGATGCGTGGCCGCAACCGCCCGAAGGGTCCCAATCCCCTGACGCGGTCGTACGAATCCAACGGTCCCGACGTGAAGATCCGCGGCACGGCCCAGCACATCGCGGACAAGTACGCCCAGCTCGCGCGCGATGCGCTGGCGGCGGGCGACCCGGTCGCAGCCGAGAACTATTTCCAGCACGGCGAGCACTATTTCCGCATCATCTCCGGTGCTCAGGAACAGAACCGCCCGCAGGCCGGCGCCGGCTATGCCCGCCAATCCTACGACGACGATCTCGACGAGGGCGACGACGAGGGTGTGCAGCAGGGTCCCGGCGGCTCCGGCCAGAACGGTCAGGGCTACGGCCAGTACGGGGACGAGTATTCCGACCCGGGCCAGCAGCCCCAGCCCTACGAGATGCGCCAGGACAACGGGCAGGACGGCCGCCAGCAGGACAGCCGCCAGAACCGGAACGAGCGGCGCGACCGCTTCCAGCCAAATCGCGGCGACCGTCAGCGCTACGAGAACCAGCGCTTCGACAATAACCCGCGGCAGGAAGGTCGGCAGGAGCACCGGCAGGATTACGGGCGCAACGAGCAGCCGCGCCAGGATTTCGGCCGTCAGGATCAGCCCCGCGAGAACCGCTACGAGAACGGCCGCGGCGATTATCGGCGCCAGGAGCCCGTGCGGCCGGACGCCCCGGCCCAGGACTTCCAGCCGCGCTCGAGCGAAGGCCCGTCCCGCCGGGAGCGTCGTCGCGACGAGGGCGCGCGCGCCGCGCCCGAGGAGCAGGCGAGCGCGCTGCCCGCGTTCCTCGTGAATCCGGCCCGCACGCCCGTTCCGTCCGAGCCCTCTGCGGAGCCCGCCGCCAACGGGGTGGTGCCGCAGGCGGCCGAGAGCGCGCCGGAGGCCGGCGACGAGACGCCGCGCGCCGCCGCCAAGCCGCGTCGCCGCCGTCGGCCCCGCTTCGAGGGGAGCGAGGGGGCGGAGGGTGCCGAGAACCCGGCACCGGCCGAGTCCTCCGCGGAATGAGGTGATCCCGGCGCGGAAACCTGCGCCGGCACTCCTCGACCAATCAGAAGCCGTCTCCGTCGCGGGAGACGGCTTTTTCTTTGCCTGGTCCCTGGGATGCCTGCCGTCGCAGCGCCCTGTGCCAATCGGTGTAAGCCTGCACGCGATGGATGAGGCGCCTGTCCGCCGAGCTCTCCCCGAACGGCGCCAGATCCCAATCCCAGCATCGGTCCGGCGGCGGCAACGCGACGCCGTGCACGAGATCGAGCCGATCGGTTTCACGATCCTCGCGGTCGAGTTCGATCTCGACCGTGTCCGTGACGAGGCAGACGCGCGCCTTCGTCCGGCCGAGGGCGTCGAGATGGGCCGAGACGAGACGGCGGCCGAGATCCGGCGGCTCCGGCCATCCGCGCTCGTCGTACCAATCGAGCGGAAGGATCGGGACCTGCGACAACAGGTTGGCGGAGATGACGAGGTCGACGTCCGGCGCCGAGCAGAGCGGGGTCACCGCATCGTGAAGATCGGTCTCGCCTCGAAGCAGGAGGGCCGCGCTCCCGCCGAGATCCCGCGTCACCCGCTCGGCGTTCCGGTAGCGGCCGGCCGCACGGCGTGCCGGCCAGAGATGCACCGCATCGACGAGGCGGACCTGCGCGAAGCTCTCTGCCAGGGTCGCGAGCGGAATGTCGTCGAGGAGGCCGGATCCGAGCACGACGACCGTCTGCCGGCGCGACAGGCCGGCCATCGCCTCGCGGATGGCGGCACGCGTCGCTTCGAGATGGGGGCGCCACGCCGTATGGCAGCGGCGCGAACGCGAATAGAGTGATACGCTCTCCCGCACGTAGCCGAGACGCCGGAACGCGAGGGGCGCCGGGGTCGTCAGGTACAGGACCCATTCCCTCAGCATGGGGGGCCGACCCGCGGCCGCCTGCCGGCCGAACGATCGGCGCCGGGGGTTTGGGAACAGGAACGGCCGAGCTTCGTTCTGGCCATGGACAAAGCCCCCTCCCCCGGAGATCCCGTGTCGAACATCGTCCGTATCCTGCTCGCCATCTTCCTGCCGCCGGTCGCCGTCCTGATCACGGAAGGGATCGGGCTGCAATTCCTGCTCAACATCCTTCTGACGCTGCTCGGAGGCATTCCGGGGATGATCCACGCGATCTGGATCATCATGCGGAATCGTTGAGCCGGCATCCGCACGGCACGAACGAAGAAAGCCCGCCGCAGGATCTGCGACGGGCTTTCTCAATTTGGTTGCGGGGACAGGATTTGAACCTGTGACCTTCAGGTTATGAGCCTGACGAGCTACCGGGCTGCTCCACCCCGCGCCGGGGCCGGTCCTGTCTGGGACCGGCCGTGGTGTCGATCGTGTCGAGGGAACGTGTGTTGTGTTGGTGTGTGTTCTGCTGTTGGCAGGCCTGGCGGCGACCGACTCTCCCGTGTCTTGAGACACAGTACCATGGGCGCTGGTGCGTTTAACGGCCGAGTTCGAGATGGGATCGGGTTTTGTGCGCACCGCTCGAACCACCAGGCCGGCGGACAGCAGCGTTCGGCAAGCGT